>NZ_JBIUWN010000031.1:0-50590 GCF_044743485.1 Pseudomonas sp. NPDC087614
GTTGTATCCTACAACGCTGGAGTGACTGCTCCTCCGGGCAAGCGCATGGGCCATGCTGGCGCAATCATCTCTGGCGGCAAAGGCACTGCAGAAGAGAAATTCGCTGCTCTGCAAGACGCAGGCGTTAAAACCGTGCGTTCGCTGGCAGACATCGGCAAGGCCCTGGCCGAGCTGACTGGTTGGGCTGTCAAGTAAGCCTCGCGCTTAGCTGACGCTTCACCAAACAAAGGCCACCTCCGGGTGGCCTTTGTCGTTTCTGGCATTTGAGTCGATGGTGGCTATTTATAGGCATCCACCCAATTACATGCAAAAACGCGACGCGGAAACGTCGCGTATCGGATAGTTCGCCCTCAAACAGTGCGTTTGTAAGCCAAATTCGTTAGGCTAGCCGCCATTTTTGCGTCTGCCGCCCACAAGGCATGCAACGCGCTATACGGGTCAGTCCCATACGGATCGACAGCATTTCCCTAATCCCACAGGGCAATCCCCCTCTAAATTCCGATTCAGTAGTGTGGTATTTCCTTAATGAAAGTTTTGAAAGGTCAGGACATCCTGGCACTTGGTTTTATGACATTTGCCCTGTTCGTTGGGGCTGGCAATATCATTTTTCCGCCGATCGTCGGCTTGCAGGCCGGACCTCACGTCTGGATGGCGGCACTGGGCTTCCTGATCACGGCGGTCGGTTTGCCGGTGGTCACCGTCATTGCGCTGGCCAAGGTCGGCGGCGCAATGGACACGTTGAGCAGCCCGATCGGCAAGATTGCCGGCGGTGTGCTGGCGGCCGCTTGCTACCTGGCGGTCGGTCCATTGTTCGCCACACCGCGGACCGCGACCGTGTCGTTCGAGGTGGGTCTGGCGCCACTGACTGGCGAGAGCCCGCTGGCGCTGTTCCTCTACAGTTCCGTGTACTTCCTGCTGGTGTTCTTCATCTCGCTGTATCCGGGCCGTCTGCTCGACACCGTAGGTCGCTTCCTCGCGCCGTTGAAGATCATTGCACTGGCGGTACTGGGCATCGCTGCATTCGCCTTGCCCGCGGGAGATATCGGTAGCGGTACTCCGGAATATGTGGCTGCACCGTTCTCCCAGGGTTTCATCAATGGTTACCTGACCATGGATACCCTCGGTGCGCTGGTGTTCGGCATCGTCATCGTTAACGCGATCCGCTCCCGTGGTGTCGAGTCGCCTGCGCTGATCACCCGTTATGCGATCATCGCCGGACTCATTGCCGGTGTCGGTCTGGCGCTGGTGTATATCAGCCTGTTCCGTCTTGGTTCCGGCAGCCACGAAGTAGCCGTTGGTGCCACCAATGGCGCTGCGGTACTGCACGCTTATGTGCAACACACCTTTGGCTCCCTGGGCAGCGGTTTCCTTGCGGTGCTGATCTCGTTGGCGTGTCTGGTGACGGCCGTGGGCCTGACCTGCGCGTGTGCCGAATACTTCAGCCGAGTGCTGCCACTGTCCTACAAGACGCTGGTGATCATTCTGGCGGCGTTCTCGCTGCTGGTGTCCAACCTGGGCCTGACCAAATTGATCGCCTTCTCCATTCCGGTGCTGACCGCGATCTACCCGCCATGCATCGTTTTGGTAGCGCTGAGCTTCTGCAAAGATTTCTGGCATGAGCACGGCCGTATCATCGGCCCAGTGATGCTGGTGTCCTTCGTGTTTGGCAGCATCGACGCTCTGAAAGGCGCCGGTCTGGCCGACTGGCTGCCATCGCAACTGTCGCATCTGCCACTGAGTGAACAGGGCCTGGCGTGGCTGGTGCCGTGTGTGATGACCCTGGTGGTTGCAGTGATCTGCGATCGCGTGCTGGGCAAGCGTAGTGAAGCCATTGCCTGACGTTTCCTGACCCGCCACAAGCGGGTCTTGGGCGATTAAACAGAAATGCCCCGTATCAATCGATACGGGGCATTTTTTATGAACATCAGGCAGTGTCTTTTTTCCTGAGCTAACGTCGAACGATTACATCGATTCTGGTGGGAGCGAGCAAACCCGCTCCCCCCGATAAAGTGCTCATATTTGACAAGGAATTGCATGTCGTTCATCCAAGCTAACCTGATCCATTTGCTCGCCGCACTCTGGTTTGTCATCTGCTGGGGCGGTTACACCCGATACGCCAGTTGGAAGGCTCGCGACACCGCTTGCCTGGCCAGCGTGCTGCACCTGTATCGTGAAGACTGGATGCGCCGCATGTTGCTGCGCGACAACCGCATCGCGGACGCTAGCGTGATCGGCAATCTGGAGCGCAACGCCTCGTTCTTCGCCTCCAGTACCCTGATTATTCTCGCCGGTATTCTCACCGTGCTTGGTGCTTCCGAGCGGGCGGTGTCGTTGCTGGCGGATATTCCGATGGTGCAGCAGGCGTCGCAAGGCATGTCAGAGATCAAGTTGCTGTGTCTGGCCCTGGTGTTCGTCTATGCGTTCTTCACGTTCAGTTGGTGCATGCGTCAGTACAACTTTGCAGCGATTCTGGTGGGCTCGGCGCCCATGATCGGTGAGCGACAAGTCTCGGAGCAGGAGCGCAAGGCCTTCGCTTTGCGGGCGGCGCGGGTGATTTCGATGGCGGCCAACCAGTTCAACTTTGGCCTGCGCTCCTATTACTTCGGCATGAGCATGCTGGCGTGGTTCGTCAGCCCCTGGCTGTTCATGATGATGAGCGCCGGGGTCGTGGTGGTGTTATACCGCCGCGAATTTCATTCCGACGTCCTCGATGTAATGGTGTATACCCCTACAGAGGCGCCCATCCCCGAGGCGAACAAGGAAGCTGCTTGATGAGTATTCCATTCTGGTGTGTGTTTATCAGTGCGCTGTTGATTTACATCGCGCGTATGCCGGTGGCCAAGGCCATGAAAGAGCAGGGTGGTTACAACAGTCACCTGCCGCGCCAACAGCAGGCGCAGCTCACCGGTTACGGCGCCAGGGCGCTGGCGGCTCACCAGAACAGTATTGAAGCGTTCATGTTGTTTTCGGTAGGCGTGCTGATGGCGCATACCACGCAAACGGCGGGGTGGTTGATCGATACATTGGCAATCATTTTTGTAATAGCCCGGATCATCTACCTGTGGTTTTACCTGGCTGACCTGCCGCGACTGCGCAGTCTGGTCTGGGGAATCGGTTTATTGTGTTCGTTGTTATTGATGATTAGTCCGACTTTTAGAACGGTGTTGCTTTAACAGCGCATTACCGAAAAGTAACAGGCAAAAGAAAACCCGCACTTGGCGGGTTTTCTTTTTCTGCATCAAGAGGCGATTTATTGCGTCTTGGCAGCTTCGTCTTTCGCAGCTTCGTTCGATTCCGCCTGATCTTTGGCGGCTTCGGCGTTTTCTTTTGCTGCGTCGTTCACTTTATCCTGAGCTTTGCTCATGTCTTGTTGAGCTTGTTCAGCATGTTCTTTGGCATCTTGAGCTTTGTCCTCGGATTTTTTATCGCAGGCAGCGAGACCGAGGGACGCGGTCAACATCAAGGCAATAGCTAAAGTCTTACGCATGGGGTGTTTCTCCTTATGGAAAATAACTACTGGCCTTAAGAGCTCACGCCTGAGGGTTAAGTTCCTCATTTGTTTCAGATATATAAGTTTGTTTTGCTGCGGAACTTTTGCTGTGTTTCCTACTACTGGCAAATGGATTTAACGAGAGTAATTATCAAATGGCTGACCACCCCGTTTTTGAGCGTGCGACACGATTTCTGTCGGCGTTGCGTCACTGTCAGGTTCTTGGTTTGCAGGTGCACAGCGCCTCCACCGAAGGGCTCACGGTTATCCTGCCGTACAGCCCGAAAATCGTGGGCAATCCGCAAACCGGGGTGATTCATGGCGGCGCAATCACCTCGTTGATGGACACGGCCTGCGGGATGTCCACTTTGTGTGTACTACCGGAGTTCGAGGTTTGCCCGACTCTTGATCTGCGCATCGACTACATGCACGCCGCTGAACCCGGCAAAGATGTTTATGGCTTCGCTCAGTGCTACCGGGTAACGACCGATGTGATCTTCGCTCGCGGCTTTGCTTATCAGGATGATCCCGAACAGCCGATCGCCCATGTCGTTGGCACGTTCATGCGTATGGGTAAGGGGCTCAGGGGCACCAAAGGTTTCGGCGGTGCGATCAAGGGGGAAGGTCAATGAGTGATGAATTGAAGGATCAACTGCAACAGGCCCACGAACAGGGTGACTACGCGCCGCTGCTGAAGTTGATCCCCTACGCCGGGCTGATCGGCATCGAATGCTCACGGGTTGGTGATGAGTTGCTTTTCAAGCTCCCGGCGAACAAGGACAACATTGGTAACCCTTTATTGCCGGCGATCCACGGCGGCGTTATTGCCGGGTTCATGGAGCTGGCCGCTGCCCTGCATTTATTGATTTTTACCGGTGCGCCGGGCGTGCCGAAGATCATCGACTTTTCCCTCGATTACCTGCGAGCCGGGCAATTTCGCGACACTTGGGCCAAGTGCGAGGTCTGCCGGCAGGGGCGGCGAGTCGCTAATGTCGCGGTCACAGCATGGCAAAGCACCGAAAACGAACCGATTGCCACTGCCCGTGCGCACTTCAAAATCGATGACCCCTTGAAATCCTGAACACTGCCCCAAACTCTGATGACAACCCGCCGCAGACCATTCGGGTCGCGGCCAATGCCATCTGATTGGAGTTTGATGACCATGAGTGTGGAAACTCAAAAGGAAACCCTGGGCTTCCAGACCGAGGTGAAGCAACTGCTGCACCTCATGATCCATTCGCTGTATTCCAACAAGGAAATCTTCCTTCGCGAATTGATCTCGAACGCCTCTGACGCTGTAGACAAGCTACGCTTCGAAGCCTTGGCCAAGCCTGAGTTGCTCGAAGGTGGCGCAGACCTGAAAATCCGTGTGAGCTTCGACAAAGACGCCAAAACCGTCACCCTCGAAGACAACGGTATCGGCATGAACCGTGACGATGTGATCACCCACCTGGGCACCATCGCCAAGTCGGGCACTGCCGATTTCATGAAAAACCTCTCGGGCGATCAGAAGAAGGATTCTCACCTGATCGGTCAGTTCGGCGTCGGTTTCTACTCGGCCTTCATCGTTGCAGACCAGGTTGACGTGTACAGCCGTCGCGCCGGCACACCTGCCAGCGAAGGCGTGCACTGGTCGTCGAAAGGCGAGGGTGAGTTCGAAGTTGCCACGATCGAAAAACCTGAGCGCGGCACTCGCATTGTCCTGCACCTGAAAGCGGCGGAAGACGAGTTCGCCGATGGTTGGCGTCTGCGCAACATCATCAAGAAGTACTCCGATCACATTGCCCTGCCGATCGAACTGCCGAAAGAAGTCACCGCAGCCGAAGGCGAAGAGCCGCCAGCCGTTGAGTGGGAAACCGTCAACCGCGCCAGTGCCCTGTGGACCCGTCCTCGCACCGAAGTGAAGGATGAGGAATACCAGGAGTTCTACAAGCACATCGCCCATGACTTTGAAAACCCGTTGGCCTGGAGCCACAACAAAGTCGAAGGCAAGCTCGAATACAGCTCGCTGCTGTACGTACCGGCCCGCGCACCGTTCGACCTGTACCAGCGTGAGGCGCCGAAAGGCCTGAAGCTGTACGTGCAGCGTGTGTTCGTGATGGATCAGGCCGAGTCGTTCCTGCCGTTGTACCTGCGCTTCATCAAGGGTGTGGTCGACTCCAACGATCTGTCGCTGAACGTGTCGCGGGAAATCCTGCAGAAAGACCCGATCATCGACTCGATGAAGTCGGCGCTGACCAAGCGCGTACTCGACATGCTGGAAAAACTGGCGAAGAACGAGCCTGAGCAATACAAAGGCTTCTGGAAAAACTTCGGTCAGGTCATGAAAGAAGGCCCGGCCGAGGATTTCGCCAACAAGGAAAAAATCGCCGGGCTGCTGCGTTTCGCATCGACCCATGACGAAGACGGCGAGCAAGTTGTCGGTCTGGCTGACTACCTGGCGCGCGCCAAGGAAGGTCAGGACAAGATCTATTACCTCACCGGCGAAACCTACGCGCAGGTCAAGAACAGCCCGCACCTGGAAGTCTTCCGCAAGAAAGGCATCGAAGTGCTGCTGCTGACCGACCGTATCGACGAGTGGCTGATGAGCTACCTCAGCGATTTCGACGGCAAGACGTTTGTCGACGTGGCACGCGGTGATCTCGATCTGGGCAACCTGGACTCGGAAGAGGACAAGAAGGCCGCAGAAGAAGTCGCCAAGTCCAAAGAAGGTCTGGTCGAGCGTCTGAAGACCGCGCTGGGCGATTCCGTTGCCGAGGTTCGCGTGTCCCATCGTCTGACCGATTCGCCAGCCATTCTGGCCATCGGTGAACAGGACCTGGGCCTGCAAATGCGCCAGATCCTCGAAGCCAGCGGGCAGAAAGTGCCGGAATCAAAGCCGATCTTCGAATTCAACCCGAGCCACCCGCTGATCGAGAAACTCGACGGCGAGCAGAACGAAGGACGTTTTGGCGACCTGTCGCACATCCTCTTCGATCAGGCCGCTTTGGCGGCTGGCGAAAGCTTGAAAGACCCGGCCGCGTACGTGACCCGTCTGAACAAGCTGCTGGTTGAACTGTCGGTTTAATCACGTTGCAAAAAAAACCCGCTTCGGCGGGTTTTTTCATTCTGGTGTTTAACAAATCAGGAGTCAGAAATGAGCCAAGTCACTGTACGTTCCGTGGTCTATCAGATTGATGGCCAGCCTTTTGAAGGCCGGTTAGCCTTCGATGCCGATCATAAGGGCGCGCGTCCGGGTCTGTTGATGGCGCCGAACTGGATGGGCGTCAGTGCCGGCGCCGAAGAGGTCGCCAAATCGGTCGCAGCCAAAGGCTACGTGGTGTTGATCGCTGACGTTTACGGTCAGGCGGTGCGTCCGCAGAACGCCGATCAGGCTGGTGCGGCGATGATGCCGCTGAAAAATGATCGGGCCTTGCTGCGCAAGCGCATGCAAGCGGCGTTCGAGCAGTTGCACACGCAGGGTGAAGCCGCGGTCGATATTTCCAGGCTGGCGGTGTTCGGCTTCTGTTTTGGCGGTTGTTGTGCGCTGGATCTGGCGCGTACCGGTGCGCCGGTGAAGGCAGTGGTGTCGTTCCACGGTGCGCTGGATTCGCCAAACCCGGCGGAGGCGAAGAACATCAAGGGCTCGGTGCTGGTGTTGCATGGTGCTTCCGACCCCTTGGTGCCGAAAGAGCAATTGCCGGCTTTCGAAGATGAGATGAACGCGGCGAGCGTGGACTGGCAATTGCTGAGCTACGGCGGTGCAGTGCACTCGTTTACCGATCCGCACGCCAATGTGCCGGGCAAGATGATGTACGACGCGAAGACCGCTGCGCGCGCCTTCAAGTCGATGCATGACTTATTGGATGAAGTGTTCAGGGGCTGATTCAGGCGGCGCCTGTTCTGGCCTCTTTTCCCGCATTGGAACGCGTTCCAGTGCGGGAACAGGCTTGCTCGCGAAGAGGGTTAATCAGCGACACAAGATTCAGGGCAATTCAATCCGCTCACTTTCCCCGGGCACTGTCGGCCAATCCCCGGCCGCCCATTTGCGCCGTGCCTCATCAATGGCTGCCGGATCGCTCGCGACAAAATTCCAGTTGATCCGCCGAGGTCCGTCCAGCGGGGCACCGCCGAACACCACAGCATGACAATCACTCTCGGCAAACAAGCTCATCTCTTCCCCGGGCGGGAGCACGACCAATAGATGGGGGGCGATCGTTTCGCCATTCAATTGCGCATCACCACTCAACACATACACCGCCCGTTCTTGATGCTCGGTCGGGATCAGCAGTGTGGTTGCCGTTTGCATTTTCACTTCGGCGTACAGCGTAGGAGAAAGCACCGGTACCGGCGATTCAAGACAAAAGCCTGACCCGGCAATCATCCTTATCTGCACGCCGAGGTTATCGCTGACGGGGAGCGTCGCCGCCGGGTGATGGCTGTAATGCCCAGGGCCTTGCTCATGATCCTTGGGCGAGGCCAGCCAGATCTGCAAACCGTGCATGGTGAAGCTTTGCTCCCACAACGGCTCGGGTGTGCGCTCGACGTGAGCGATGGCGCTGCCAGCGGTCATCCAGCTGACATCGCCAGCGCTGACCACCTGATCGGAGCCGAGGCTGTCCTTGTGCTGGATTTGCCCTTCAAACAGATAGGTCAGGGTCGACAGGCCGATGTGCGGATGCTGTCGGATGTTCATGCCTTTGCCCGTCGGATAAATCGTCTCGAGCATGTGATCAAAAAACACGAAAGGCCCGACGCTGCGGCATTTGGCTGACGGCAGTGGGCGCAGAATCGGCTGGCCTTCGACGTCTTCGGCGCGCGCGCGGATGATCAGAGGTTGCGTGTCCATGGTGCATTCCAGGCTGAGCGGGTGATGTGCAGAGCATAACCCGCCGCAGCGCGCGTGTTGATTATTGGCTGTCGAAGCCTTGTGGCGCGTGGGTTTCGATCGTCACGTCGGTGGTGGTCATCAGCTTGTGGATTGGGCAGCGGTCGGCAACGCGCAGCAGTTCTTCACGCTGGGCGTCAGTCAATACACCTTTGAGGGTGAGTGTGACGTGCAAGACGTATTTGCCTTTTTGTTCTTCGCTGTTGTCGCGTTTGACGTCGACACCTACGCCCGTCAGCGGGATGTCTTTCTTCTTTGCGTACATCTTCAGGGTTATTGCCTTGCAGGCGCCCAGAGCCGCGTCAAAGTAATCATGCGGCTCGGGGGCCGAGCCTTCGCCACCGGCAGATTTCGGTGCGTCGGCAAACAGTTCGTGGTCATCGATCCTTACGGTGTGACGAAAGCCTTCAGCGGAGACGGTATTGACGGTAACGGTCATGGGAACCTCACTGGCAGTAGGAAAAGTCGTTCGATCAAAAAAGACCTTGCAGTTATAGAGCATTCCCACCGGCACGCGTTCCACTTTCCTGCGGGATGAACCCTTGTCGTCAGGGCGGGGTCTAGGTTATGCCTACTTGTTGGAGATTAATTGTGTCCCTGTATCGTTTGAGTCTTGCCTGCCTTCTGGCCTTTGCCAGTTCGGCCAGTGCCCGCGAATACACCTACAGCGACGCGCACCTGCACTACGTGGATTTTTTCCAGGAAACGGCTGGCATGTCGAAACTGCTGACAGCCATGAAGGACAACTTCGTCGAGCATGTGATGATTTCCGGTATTCCCGTGGCCAAAAAGTGGCACGAAGACGAACCCAAACGCCCGCGTTATTACGCCGGCGATGATGCCGATGCGTATTGGTACAGCGCCACCGACGTGATCGTTGCAGATGCGGTGCAAAAACTAACGCCTGAACAACGCCCCTTTTTCCATCCCTTCCTTTCAGGTTTCAACCCCAACGACAAAAACTCTGCTGCGCACATCCAGCGCATGCTCGATCTGTACCCGGGGCTATGGCAGGGCATCGGCGAGGTGTTCACCCGCCATGACGATCTGACGGCGCTGACGTCTGGTGACACGCCACGCGCCAATAACGAAGCGATGACCAGGATCTATCATCTGGCGGCGGAAAACGATCTGCCGGTGATGCTGCACTCCAACATCACCTCCAAACGTGAGAAAAATCCGCTTTATCTGAGGGAAATCGAAGAGCCGCTGCGTAATCATCCGCACACCCGATTTATCTGGGCGCACGCGGGGACAAGCGCCGAGATTCATCGGCATCAGACACAGTTGAAATTCCTGCTTGCGACCCTGACGCGGATGCTTGAGGCCTATCCGAATCTCTACATCGATCTGTCCTGGACCATGCTCACTCCGTATCTGCTGGATGCGCAGGGGAAGCCTCGCCCGGTATGGCTGGCACTGGTAGAGCGTTATCCGGAGCGCTTCATGCTCGGTTCGGACGTGGTCGGGCGATTCAACAGGCTCGGTCAGGAAATGCACAGCTTCAAACCGTTTCTCGATGCGCTACCGGAAGACGTCGCCCATAAAGTCGCAAAGGACAACTTCCTGGCGATCTTGCCACGAACGGAGCTCAAATCCGCTAAAACCACGCTGAATCGATAATGCCGCGTGTTCGGAGTATTAAGGCGTTTTGATATCACGTTTTGGTCTTACGCAAATTTCCGCCGGGCCGATACCTTCTAGAGCAACCAGCTGCAGGGTTGATGCAGCGCTTTTGGAAGGAACCAGAGCAATGAGTATCCGTAGTCTCAATATTGCCCCGCGCGCCGGATTGGGTTTTGGCCTGTTGGCCCTCATGGTGTTTGCCCTGGGGGCGTTCGCCTTGCTGCAAATGTCCAACATGCGTGCCCAGTCTGATGAGGTCGATAAAAACTGGTTGCCGAGCGTGATGGTCGTCGGCGAGATGAGTCAGGACATGCTTCGCCTGCGGGCGTTGACCATGCGCCTGTTGATCGACCGTGATCGGCAGGCGCTTGAGCAGAATGTAGCCAAACTCAATGAGTTGCGCGGCGTGCTCAGTGAAGCTCAGCAACGATATGACGTGCTGATCGTGCTGCCCCAGGAGCGTCAGTTGTTTGATCGTTTCAAAGTTGCCGAGCACAAGTACCTGGAGTTTCAGGCGCAGGTGATGCAGTTGTCCGCACAGAGTCGGGTAGAGGAAGCGGCGGCGATTCTCAACACTCAGATGAGCCCGTTGGCCGATGACATCACGGTCACCCTGCGTGAACTGGTCGAACTGAACAAGCACAACGCCAATCTTGCTACCGAAGCTGCACGGTTAGTGTTCATCAATTCGCGGGTGTGGGTCGGTGTGATGATCGCCGTCACGGCGTTGATCACCATAGGCCTAGCGTTGTTACTGACCCGCAGCATCGTGATGCCGTTGGCGCAGTCGTTGGGCGTGGCGCAAGTGGTGGCCGGAGGTGATCTGACTGGAGAGATCGACATTGCAGGCAAGGACGAGCCGGCGCGACTCCTGCAAGCGCTGCAAAGCATGCAGCACAATCTGCGTGACACGATTCGGCATATCTCCCAGTCATCCAGCCAGTTGGCTTCGGCGTCGGAAGAACTCAGTTGTGTCACGGAAGACGCTACGCGCGGACTGCATCAGCAGAGTCTCGAAATCGAGCAGGCGGCCACGGCGGTCAATCAGATGACGGCAGCGGTGGAGGAGGTGGCCAGCAACGCGGTGGCGACGTCCGAAGCCTCGCGCGAATCCGATCGTATTGCCCAGCATGGTCGTGAACAGGTGCGCCAGACCGTGACGTCGATTGAGTGTCTCGCCCAGGACGTTACCAATAATGCGAGTCAGGTAGAGGATTTGGCGCAGAAGGTTCATGGCATCAGCAAGGTACTGGATGTCATTCGTTCAATTGCCGAGCAGACCAATCTACTGGCCCTTAACGCTGCGATAGAGGCGGCGCGGGCCGGCGATGCCGGGCGTGGGTTTGCAGTGGTGGCCGATGAAGTGCGGGCGTTGGCCCATCGTACCCAGCAGTCGACGCAGGAAATCGAGCAGATGATTGGCGGTATTCAGCAGGGCACCGATTCGGCGGTCAATTCGATGCAGCAGAGCAATGGGCGAGCGGGTTCAACACTGGAGTTGGCCAAAGCTGCGGGAGTGGCGTTGGAGGAGATTGCGTCGGCGTTTACGCTGATCAACGAGCGCAATCTGGTGATCGCCAGCGCTTCGGAAGAGCAGGCCGCGGTAGCGCGGGAGGTGGATCGCAATCTGATGAACATCCGCGATCTGGCGATGCAGTCGTCGGCGGGGGCTAATCAAACCAGTGCAGCGAGTCAGGAGTTATCGCGGTTGGCGGTGGATCTGAACACCATGGTGGCCAAATTCTCGGTATGACTCGATAGCCGATCGCAACGGTGAACCCGCTCACAGTGGTTGTGTGTTGTTGCGCAAATTGCAGGCATGAAAAAGCCCCGCTTTGCGGGGCTCCTCAATATCGCGCTGGATCAGTTGCCTTTGACAACCTTGCCGTTGACCGTGCCGTCCTGGAGCATGATGTTGTACTCCTTGCCGTCGGTTTCAACCTGTTGCAGGCGAACCAGCAGATAGTCCCAATCCTTGGCGAACCACAGGACGGTGATGCGCTTGCTTTGTGTCGGGTCGCGCACGCGCTCGACTTTGATCGAATCGATCTTGCCAGCCTTGGTGTCGACCTTTTCCGAGCCCAGCACGCGGAAGTCATAGGTGTCGACTTCGCCATCATCGACCACTTGGTAGCTCATGGTCTTTTTGCCGGCAGCTACGTCATGTTGCAGCGCCAGCTGATAAGTGGATTTGTCGACCATGCCACGGTTGAGCGGGATCTTCACCGCGTCGCCACGGTCAGTGCCGGTAACCATTTTGCTGTTCCAGTCGAAATCCAGGTCAGCCTTCTTGGCTTTGCCCAGGCCACCCCGTTCGAAGTGGTAGGACTGCGGCAGCAAGGTGTCCTTGTCCAGGGTCAGGGTGCTTTTTTCACTCAGGCTGGCAATCATCATCGATGCCTTGAAGCTGAGCGTCCAGACGCCGTTGGCATCCTTGGTCAGGCTGCGTTCGGCGGTGCCGCTCATGGGCAACTGTTTCCAGTCGGCGGTATAGCTGGCGGAGAACGGTTGAAGGTCTGCTGCCTGCGCTAAAGGCAGGGCGAGCAGAGCGCAAGCGAAGAGCAGGGCGCGACGCATAATATCTCCTAGTTTCGAATCAAGTGGCCGCTGGCCGCGAGTAGCTGGCTATCCAGTAAAGCACCTTGTTCTCCGAGCGTCAGCCTGCCTTCGGCAAACCAGCGTACCGCCATCGGATAGATCAGGTGCTCCTGAACGTGAACCCGTTGCGCCAGACTCTGCGGCGTGTCGTGCAACTCTACCGGTAATACTGCCTGTACGACCAGTGGTCCGCCATCGAGTTCCTCGGTGACGAAGTGTACGGAGCAGCCGTGCTCGGTGTCGCCGGCTTCCAGCGCGCGCTGATGAGTGTGTAACCCTTTGTATTTGGGCAGCAGCGACGGATGGATATTGAGCAGGCGACCCTGATAGTGGCGAACGAAATCAGCGCTGAGAATGCGCATGAAACCGGCCAGTACCACGAGTTTGGGATTGAATTCGTCAATCAGTTTGATCAGGGCAGCATCGAAGGCCTCGCGACCTTCGAATGCCTTGTGATCCAGCGAGCGGGTGGCGATACCCGCGTCACTGGCGCGTTGCAGGCCGTAAGCGTCGGCGCGGTTTGAAATCACCGCAGCGATGCGAACCGGGCTGTCGCCGGTCCGCGAGCTGTCGATCAAGGCCTGCAAGTTACTGCCGGTGCCGGACAACAGCACCACGACATCACAGGTTGCGGACATTAATGAGCCTTAAGGTTCTTCAGATCAACCTGAGCTGCGCCTTCGGCGGCGGCAGCGATCTGACCGATGACCCAAGGCTGCTCACCCGCTTCACGCAGGGTGTTCAGGGCCACTTCAACGTGCTCCTGAGCCACGCAGATGACCATGCCTACGCCGCAGTTCAGTACGCGGTGCATCTCGGTTTCGTCAACGTTGCCTTTTTCTTGCAGCCAGTCGAAGACGGCCGGGCGAGTCCAGCTGGCCACGTCAACAACGGCCTGGGCGCCTTTTGGCAGAACGCGCGGGATGTTGTCGAGCAGGCCGCCGCCGGTGATGTGGGCCATGGCTTTGACGGCGCCGGTGTCTTTGATCAGCTTGAGCAGCGGCTTGACGTAGATGCGGGTTGGCGCCATCAGCAGGTCGGTCAGCGGTTTGCCGTCGAGCTGGATGTTTTCGATGTCGGCGCCGGACACTTCGATGATCTTGCGGATCAGCGAGTAGCCGTTGGAGTGCGGGCCGGACGATGGCAGGGCGATCAGGGCGTCACCGGTGGCGACTTTCGAGCCGTCGATGATTTCGGCTTTTTCCACGACACCGACGCAGAAACCGGCCAGGTCGTAGTCTTCGCCTTCATACATGCCAGGCATTTCTGCGGTTTCGCCGCCCACCAGCGAGCAACCGGACAGTTCGCAGCCAGCGCCGATGCCGGTAACGACCTGGGTTGCAGTTTCGACGTTGAGTTTGCCGGTGGCGTAGTAGTCGAGGAAGAACAGTGGCTCGGCGCCGCACACCACCAGATCGTTCACGCACATGGCAACGAGGTCGATGCCGATGCTGTCGTGCTTGTTCAGGTTCAGTGCCAGACGCAACTTGGTGCCGACGCCGTCAGTGCCGGAGACCAGCACAGGCTGCTTGTAGCCGGCCGGGATTTCGCAGAGGGCGCCGAAACCGCCCAGGCCGCCCATGACTTCCGGGCGCGCAGTGCGCTTGGCGACGCTCTTGATGCGTTCGACCAATGCTTCACCGGCGTCGATGTCTACACCGGCGTCCTTGTAGCTCAGGGAGGGTTGCTTGCTCATGATCCAGGCCTTTAGGGGGGATTCAGGGGTAACGACCGAGTTCAGCGGGAACGCCGAAGTCGATGGGGCGATTGCCTCACGCGAGTTTCGAGGTGCCCGGCTGTTGCCGGTCTGCGAAGGCGCGCGATTTTATCAGGCTTGAGGGGCAGCGGCCATCCTCGCACCGACGGGCAGGGGCATATCGGCCGAAATTTTTTGCAATTGAGCCGTCCGGGTGCCTGTATAAGGTGTTGCAATTAACCGTCTATCGTTATCACTGTGCAAAAACTTACCGCCGCTGTGTGAATGTTTTGCAACGGCCGGTGGTCACAGCCTTGCTCAATCGGTTCACGCGGCCTGTTCCAGCCGCTCCTGTCGACGGGAATTTTCCATGCGTTTTTGTAAATTGTTGTTTGTGTCCTGTTTGTCTGTGGTCAGCCTGGCGAGTCATGCCGAAAACCTCAAAGGCCTTTATCAAGTGCGTGAGCCGGTCAGCGGCCAAGCGCCGCAAGAGCGTGATCGCGCGACCCAGGCCGCGCTGGACACCCTGGTGTTGCGCCTGACCGGTGATCCTAAAGCCCCGCAAAATCCCGGGTTGGCGCCGATCAGGAAAGATCCGCAGCAGATCATCACCCGGTTCGGCTTTGATGCCGGTCCACCTGAGGTGCTGAAAGTCGATTTCGACCCCAATACCACCGAGCAGGCCTTGCGCCGCGCCGGGTTATCCCTGTGGGGGGCCAGTCGGCCGTCGATTCTGGGTTGGTGGCTGAGTGACTCGACCGAGGGTTCGAGTCTGGTCGGTGATGGTCAGGCCGCTGCTGCGCCGCTGCGTGCAGCCGCTCAGCATCGCGGTTTGCCATTGCGTTTGCCGCTGGCGGACCTCAGCGAACAATTGGTTGCTAGCGCGCCAGTACTGGAGGGCTCTGATCCGGCGCCATTGCAGGACGCTTCGGAACGCTACAATGCTGACGCCTTGCTGGCAGTACATGCCCGTGAAGAGGGCGGGCAGTGGCAGGCCAAATGGCACTTGTGGCTGGGCGATCAAAAAGACGTGGGGAGCGTGCAGGGTGCCGATCAGGCCTCCGTGGCCGATGCCGTGATGCTGGCGGTTGCCGAGCGACTGGCGCCGCGTTATGTGGTCAAGCCCGGCACTTCAGGTCAGCAGACGCTGGAGGTGCAGGGCATGAATCTGGAGCGCTATGCGACGTTGTTGCGGGTGCTCGAGCCGTATGGGGTGCGTCTGCAGAGTGTTGATGGCGATCGTATCGTCTATCGGGTCAATGGCAGTGCCGATCAGTTGCGTGCTCAGTTGTCGCTGGCGAAGTTGCAGGAGTTGCCGGCCGAAGCGCCGGTGCCTGTGGCTGCGCCGCAAGCGTCGGTCCAGGGTGCAGCGCCGGTTGCTGCTCCGGCCCCGACACCTGCGGCGCCGTCTCTGCGGTTTCGCTGGTAAGTCTTTCCTTATATAGAAGAAGCAGGAGTGGTAAATGGCCGATACGCGGCGTTGGTTCTGGCTCGGTGGGGTGGTCCTGCTTTGCGCGTTTGTGTGGTTGCTGCACCCGATCCTCACGCCGTTTCTGGTGGCGCTGCTGCTCGCTTATCTGTTCGATCCGCTGGTAGATCGACTGGAAAAGCTCGGGCTGTCCCGAACCTGGGGCGTAATCACCGTGTTTGCCTTGTTCTCGCTCATCGTGACGGCGCTGTTGTTGGTGTTGGTGCCGATGCTGGCCAAACAGATGCTGCGGTTGTATGAGTTGACCCCCCAAATGCTGGACTGGTTGCAGCACACGGCGGTGCCATGGGCGCAGTCGAAGCTGGGGTTGGCGGATGGCTTCTGGAAATTCGACAAGGTCAAGGCGGCCATCAGCGAGCACATGGGCCAGACCAGTGACATTGTCGGTGTGGTGCTCAGTCAGGCGACGGCTTCGGGGCTCGCGCTGATTGGGTGGTTGGCCAATCTGGTGCTGATCCCGGTGGTGGGTTTCTATCTGCTGCGAGACTGGGACTTGATGATGGCCAAGATTCGCAGCCTGCTGCCGCGTGATCGTGAGGAGCGCGTGGTAACGCTGGCTGGCGAATGCCATGAGGTGCTAGGGGCATTCATGCGCGGTCAGTTGCTGGTGATGCTGGCGCTGGGCGTGATTTACGCGGCTGGGCTGATGATCGTCGGTCTGGAGTTGGGGCTGTTGATCGGTCTGATTGCGGGTCTGGCGGCGATCGTGCCGTACATGGGTTTCGTGATTGGCATTGGTGCGGCGCTGATTGCCGGGTTGTTCCAGTTCGGAGGGGATCTGTACCCGATGGTCGGGATCGTCGCGGTATTCATGATTGGTCAGGCGCTGGAAGGCATGGTGCTGACGCCGCTGCTGGTGGGCGACCGGATCGGATTGCACCCGGTGGCAGTGATCTTTGCGATTCTGGCCGGCGGCGAGTTGTTTGGTTTCACCGGGGTACTGCTGGCGTTGCCGGTAGCGGCCGTGATCATGGTGCTGGTGCGACATGTGCACGATCTGTACAAGGATTCCGACATTTATAGTGGCGTGGACGAACTCGAGCTGTGATCGAGACGGGCGACCCGGCAGATCGCCGGGTTGGCCCGTGTCTTGCGGGTGATACGGGTCTGACCGCGTCAGAGAATCTGTCATAAAACCAATGCGTTAACGCAAACCTTTGATTTTGCTTGGACTCTGTCGCATTGTGCGCTCAGCTTCACGGGTATAAACTTCGCAAACTTTACACAGAGGCCACTAACGGTTCCTTGAGAACTGTTCAGTCAGCATGAAACCGATTCAGCTGCCCCTAGGTGTGCGTCTGCGCGACGACGCCACCTTCATCAACTACTACCCAGGCGCCAATGCCGCTGCACTCGGCTATGTCGAGCGCCTATGCGAAGCCGACGCCGGCTGGACAGAAAGCCTGATCTACCTGTGGGGTAAACACGGCGTAGGGCGTACGCATCTGTTGCAGGCCGCTTGCTTGCGATTCGAGCAGATGGGTGAACCTGCGGTGTACCTGCCGTTGGCCGAGTTGATGGATCGTGGCGTCGAAATCCTCGACAACCTTGAGCAGTACGAACTGGTCTGCCTGGATGACTTGCAGGTCATTGCCGGCAAGGCTGACTGGGAAGAGGCGATGTTTCATCTGTTCAACCGTCTGCGTGACAGCGGTCGGCGCTTGCTGATTGCCGCTTCAACCTCTCCGCGTGAGCTGCCAGTGAAACTGGCTGACTTGAAATCACGCCTGACCCTGGCGCTGATTTTCCAGATGCGTCCTCTCTCCGATGAAGACAAGTTGCGTGCGCTGCAATTGCGTGCGTCGCGTCGCGGTCTGCACCTGACGGATGAGGTCGGACATTTTATTTTGACTCGCGGCACTCGCAGCATGAGCGCGCTGTTTGATCTGCTCGAGCAACTCGATCAGGCCTCATTGCAGGCTCAACGCAAGCTGACCATTCCTTTCCTCAAGGAAACCTTGGGCTGGTAAAGCTTTGGGTTTCATTGGGGCTCGGCATATTTCAGGCGCCAGAAAATCCGCTTTCCTGCAGGCTGTGCAGGCCGCGTTTCGTTTCAAATGGGCTTAAGCGCTTAGATGTAAACGAGAAACCGGGAAGTCACAAAAAGATCGATTGAATTTGCAAATGAAGTCGATAGCGGGCATAGTCTCGGCTTCTTTACAACTACCAGCCACGGTCGTGCCCATGCTAAAGCGCTTCGCACCCCTCGTGCCTCTCGCACTCGTCACCCTGTTGTACGGTTGCGCTGCTCATTCTCCAGTTCAAGAGCAGTCACAACAGGTTAAAAATTCTGCTACTGCCCAGTCTTCCGTTATTTACCAGGAAGAGCTGGATACCGAAAAAGAACTCTCTGACTTCAACAAGAAGCCCTATGAGTTGCCAGTTCTGGCCGACAGCATCCTTGAGCGCGGCATGTCCCTGATCGGTACCCGTTACCGTTTTGGCGGTACCTCGGAGGCTGGTTTCGACTGCAGTGGTTTCATCGGTTATCTGTTTCGCGAAGAAGCTGGCATGAATCTGCCTCGCTCCACCCGCGAAATGATCAACGTTGACGCACCGCTGGTATCGCGCAGCAACCTCGAACCGGGTGATCTGCTGTTCTTCGCCACCAGTGGTCGTCGCGGTCGTGTCAGTCACGCCGGGATCTACCTGGGTGACAACCAGTTCATTCATTCCAGCAGTCGTCGTAGCGGTGGTGTTCGTATCGATAACCTGGGTGACAGCTACTGGAGCAAGACCTTCATCGAGGCCAAGCGTGCGCTCGCGATGGCGCCGACCGTGGTCACCGCTCGCAAGTAATACCGCCCTTTGTCGCTGCATTCGCGGCGACAATCCGGCCCTCGGCAACGCAGTAGACCTAAACTTTACAAGGTGAAGTTAAAGTCTTACTTGAAGTTTGTCGTGTAGCCGCTAGAATCTGATCCTATATTGATGGCAAACCGCCTGCGTGCTCACGCAGGCGGTTTTGTTTTCTGTCCATCCGGCAGAGAAAGCCGCAGCCAGATCAGGATGTTCTGCTTATGACCATGTCGGCCCGCCTTGCAATGATGTTTTTCGCAGCGCTGCTCAGCGCCTGCGCCAGTCGCACGCCACCACCTGCGCCGGTTGTTCGCGCTCCGGTAGCGTTCGGCCCTTCTCAGTCTTATTCACCTGCTGCCGACGACGTGTTGTTCCGCGCGCTTGGCCTGGTCGGCACGCCTTATCGCTGGGGCGGCAATACCCCGGATTCGGGGTTTGATTGCAGTGGCTTGATCGGTTTTGTTTATCGTGATGCTGCGGGTATTTCTCTGCCGCGCTCTACCCGCGAACTGATCGTCATGCAGGCGCCGAATGTCAGTAAAGAAGGCTTGCAGACGGGCGATCTGATTTTCTTCGCCACCAATGGCGGCTCGCAGGTCAGTCATGCGGGGATTTATGTCGGGGAAGGGCGTTTCGTGCATGCGCCGGCTACCGGCGGTACGGTGAAGCTCGATAGCCTGTCGAAAGCGTATTGGCAGAAGGCGTACCTGAGTGCCAAGCGGGTGTTGCAGCCTGAGCATCTGGCGCATAACCCGTAGCGCTGGGAAAAGAGACGTGGGTGCGGGCAAGCCCGCTCCCACATTTGTTATGTGTCGGCCCCTGATTTATTGAGCGGAAGACACCCGCCAAACTTTGTTTCCCACATCATCGGCCACCAGCAAGCCACCTTGCTGGTCGATCACCACGCCTACCGGGCGACCCAGAGCGTTTTCGTCCTTGTCGAGGAAACCGGTCAGCACATCCACCGGTTTGCCATTCGGCTTGCCGCCGGTAAACGGTACGAAAATCACTTTGTAACCACTGTGCGGCTTGCGGTTCCAAGAGCCGTGCTGGCCGATGAACGCCCCTTCCTTGAATTGCGCGGGCAGTGTGTTGCCTTCGGCGAAAGTCAGGCCCAGTGAGGCGGTGTGCGGGCCGACGGCGTAATCCGGGACGATGGCCTTGGCCACCAGGTCGAGATTCTGCGGGCTGACGCGCACATCGACATGCTGCCCGTAATAGCTGAACGGCCAGCCATAAAAACCGCCATCCTTGACCGAGGTGATGTAGTCCGGCACCAGGTCGCTGCCAATCTCGTCGCGCTCATTGACTGCGGTCCACAATGCGCCGCTGCTTGGCTCCCAAGCCAGGCCGTTGGGATTGCGGATGCCTGAAGCGAAGATCCGGTGATCGCCGGTGGCCCGATCCACTTCCCAGATCGCTGCGCGACCTTCTTCTTTATCCAGTCCGTTCTCGCCGACGTTGCTGTTCGAACCGACAGTGACATACAGCTTGCTGCCGTCCTTGCTGGCAATGACGTTTTTGGTCCAGTGATGATTCAGCGTGCCGCCCGGCAGGTCGGTGACCTTGATCGGCTGCGTTTTGATTTCTGTCGCGCCCGTTTCGTAGTGCAAGCGCAGCAGGCGATCGGTGTCCGCGATGTACAGGTCATTGCCGACCAGGGTCATGCCGAACGGTGAGTTGAGATTTTGCACAAACACCGTACGCGTCTCAGCCACGCCATCGTGATCGGCATCACGTAGCAGGGTGATGCGATTTGCGCTCGGTACGCCGGCGCCAGCCTTGCCCATGACTTTCTTCATGATCCAGCCACGAATGCCGCTGCTGTCGTCAGGTTTGGGCGGAGCATTGGTTTCCGCCACCAGCACGTCGCCGTTGGGCAGCACGTAAAGCCAGCGCGGATGGTCTAGACCTTCGGCGAATGCCGCCACTTGCGTGCCTGCCGCGGCAGTCGGTTTTGCGCCATCTGGCCAGCCGACCGCCGGGGCGATATTCACGGTTGGGATCAGGGTTTTGTTGGGTTCGGGTAGTTTCGGTGACGGGCCGGTGCCGTCGGAGACTTGAAGGCTTGAGGATTCACCACAGGCGGTGAGCCCCCCGGCGAGCGCGATAACGAGAGCGAGCTGGGTCTTGCGCATTGCTGATCTTCCCTATGAATGCATTCGTAATCATAGAGGCACGCGCAAGCCCGATGGTTCAACCGCTTAGCCGCGGGCCTCCTTGAAGAGCACGGCAATGCCCGGGTGATAGTTGCCGGCATCGCTGCGCAATTTGCGATAGGCGTAAGGGAAATACCAGGCCACGGCGCAGGTGTGTTCTTTTTGCAGGTCGTCGACCATGTCCTGCAGTTCTTCGGGGGTGGCGCTGTGCTGGGCTTTTTGCGGGGCGACAAACAGGCAGCCGAGCTTGAGGTCGCTGGCGAAACTGATGCGTTTGGCGTCGCTGGTGATCTCCAGCAGGGCTTGGGTCAGGTTGAGGTTGTTAACGCGTGGCCAGCGCTGGGTGGCTTGAATGAACGCGCGATCTTCGGCGCCGGCCAGGAACAGGTCGGCGCGGGCATTGCGCTCGCCATCCTCGTTTTGCTTGCGGGTAGCGGTCTGCTCTAGCGTCACCAGCTCGGCCATCCAGGCCGCAGCGGAAAGCAATCCGAGATTGGCTTTCTCGTCATGCCAGTAGGGTGTGTCGCTGTCGCCGCGCACGGCGTTGTAGCGGTCGATACAGTCAAACCAGCGTTCCAGTACCGGGCGCAGAAATTCCAGGCGCGGGTTGCTGATGATCATGCCTTGCATGTGGCTCACCTTATTCTTGTGTGATGTGAGATTGTGGCTCTTTGATATCACTCTTGAGAGTGTGGCACAAGATTGGCGTCAGATCATTGATCGACGGCAGTTATTCGCCCGACAGCCTCCTCTTTAATTGACGCTCCACCCCCAACCCTCTAACCTTCGCGGCTTGTTTCAGGTGCTCTGTGACCCCTGTCGACAGAGTGAAACAGGGAAGCCGGTGAGGGTCGTCTTCAAACGAAGAGCAACCACGATCCCGGCGCTGCCCCCGCAACGGTAAATGAGTGAAAACTGCGTCGAATGCCACTGCTCAAAGCGGGAAGGCGCGCAGCCAGGCGATTCGCCGCTCATGAGCCCGGAGACCGGCCTGATTCATCCAACGGCATCACGGTGGGCGATGTCAGGCTTTTTTGCCTTCTATTCTTGTGCCTGCCCGCCGTTATCCAGCCTCAACGGAGAGCTCCCCCATGACTGATTCCCCTGAGCGTGACGAACGCCATCTGGCGCGTATGCAGCGCAAAAAAGCCGTGATCGATGAACGTATCGCCAATTCGCCTGATGAGTGCGGCCTGGTGCTGGTGCTCACCGGCAATGGCAAAGGCAAAAGCAGTTCGGCGTTCGGCATGCTCGCCCGCGCCATGGGGCACGGCATGCGCTGCGGCGTGGTGCAATTTATCAAGGGGCGCAACAGCACCGGCGAAGAGCTGTTTTTTCGGCGTTTCCCCGAGCAGGTGCGCTTTCATGTGATGGGCGAGGGCTTCACCTGGGAAACCCAGGACCGTCAGCGCGATATCGCCGCCGCCGAAGCCGCTTGGGAAGTGTCCCGCGAGCTTTTGCGCGATCCGTCGATTGGCCTGGTGGTGCTGGATGAGCTGAATATCGCCCTCAAGCACGGCTACCTCGATCTCGATCAGGTGCTCAGCGACTTGCAGGCGCGTGCGCCGATGCAGCATGTGATTGTCACAGGGCGCGGCGCCAAGCCGGAAATGGTCGAGATGGGCGACACCGTCACTGAAATGGGCATGATCAAACACGCCTTCCAGGCCGGTATCAAAGCGCAGAAAGGCGTCGAACTTTGAATCAGTCACGTCATTGCCCGGCGGTACTGATTGCCGCGCCGGCTTCCGGTCAGGGCAAGACCACCGTCACGGCCGCGCTGGCCCGTTTGCACCGCAATCAAGGGCGCAAGGTGCGCGTGTTCAAGTGCGGCCCGGACTTTCTCGATCCGATGATTCTCGAACGCGCCAGCGGTGCGCCGGTCTATCAATTGGACATGTGGATGGTCGGTGAGCAGGAAAGCCGTCGTCTGCTGTGGGAGGCCGCAGCCGAGGCCGATCTGATTCTGATCGAAGGCGTGATGGGGTTGTTTGACGGCACGCCGTCGAGCGCTGATCTGGCCCGGCATTTCGGCGTGCCGGTGCTGGGTGTGATTGATGGAACGGCGATGGCGCAGACCTTTGGTGCGTTGGCGCTGGGCTTGGCGAAATATCAGCCGGATCTGCCGTTCGCTGGCGTGCTGGCCAACCGGGTCGGTACGTTGCGTCACGCACAATTGCTCGAAGGCAGCCTGACCGAAGGCTTGCGCTGGTATGGCGCATTGTCCCGCGAGACCGGCATCGAATTGCCGAGCCGTCATCTTGGTCTGGTTCAGGCCGGTGAGCTCAATGACCTCGATGTGCGCCTGGACGCCGCTGCACAGGCGCTTGCCAGCAGTTGCGAGGTAGCGCTGCCACCGGCCGTGGAATTTGCCGCGCCTGAAGTCATCAATGTAGAGCCCTTGTTAAAAGGTGTGCGAATCGCCGTCGCCCACGATGAAGCGTTTGCCTTCACCTATGGCGCCAGCCTCGACCTGTTGCGGGCGATGGGCGCTGTGTTGAGTTTCTTCTCGCCGATCCGCGATACGCAGTTGCCAGAGGCCGACAGCCTCTATCTGCCCGGTGGTTACCCGGAACTGCACCACGTTGCGTTATCGCAGAACAGCGCAATGCTCGATGCCATCCGCGCCCATCATGCGGCCGGAAAACCGTTGCTCGCTGAATGTGGCGGCATGCTGTATCTGCTCGACTCGTTGACGGATGTTGAGGGCAGTCGCGCCGAACTGGTCGGCTTGCTCGCAGGCGATGCGGTGATGCAGAAACGCCTGGCGGCATTGGCGCTGCAAGCGGTTGATCTGCCGGAAGGCACGTTGCGCGGCCACACCTATCACCATTCCCTGACGACGACTGAATTGACGCCGATTGCCCGAGGCCTGAGCCCGAATGGCGGGCGTGGTGCGGAGGCGGTTTATCGGGACGGGCGGATGACGGCGTCGTATGTGCATTTTTACTTCCCGTCGAATCCTGCGGCTATTGCTGCACTATTGCTGCCTGACCGCGAGGCCGCCTTCGCGAGCAAGTTCGCGCCCAAAGGGGATCGCGTTTCTTGAGCAAGCACCCCGACCCATGTGGGAGCGAGCTTGCTCGCGAAGAGGCCGTGACGGACAACGCATTTTCCGAAGCCGAACGCGCAGCGGTCTACAAAGCCATCGCCGAACGCCGCGACATGCGCCACTTCACTGGCGGCGCCGTCGAGCCCCAGTTGCTGCGCCGTTTATTGGACGCCGCACATCAAGCACCAAGTGTCGGCTTGATGCAGCCTTGGCGTTTCATCCGCGTCAGCGATCGTGCACTGCGCGGGCAGATCCGCAATCTCGTAGAAGAAGAACGCATCCGCACCGCCGAGGCCCTCGGTGAGCGCAGTGACGAGTTCATGAAGCTCAAGGTCGAAGGCATCAACGACTGCGCCGAAGTGCTGGTCGCGGCGCTGATGGATGATCGCGAGAAACACATTTTCGGGCGCCGCACGCTGCCGGAAATGGACATGGCTTCGTTGTCCTGTGCGATTCAGAATCTGTGGCTGGCGTCCCGTGCCGAAGGATTGGGCATGGGCTGGGTCTCGTTGTTCGAGCCGCAAGCGCTCGCCGATCTGCTGAAACTGCCGGCCGGGGCCAAGCCTTTGGCCGTTTTGTGCCTGGGCCCGGTCAAGGAATTCTATCCGGCGCCGATGCTGGTACTCGAAGGGTGGGCGCAGGCGCGTCCGCTCAATGAGTTGCTGTATGAAAATTATTGGGGAGTGAGTCAATGAGTGTGGCGTTGTTGAGTGTCGCCGCGGTCGCGCTGGATGCGCTGCTGGGTGAACCGAAACGCTGGCATCCGCTGGTAGCGTTCGGCAATTTTGCCGGGCGCATCGAGCAACGGTTCAACGCCGGTGGCCGGGGCTGGCGAAGCCACGGCGTGACCGCGTGGGTGATCGCGGTGCTGCCGCTGACCTTGCTGGCCACTGCATTGTCCTGGGCGCCGTATGTGGGCTGGGTTGTCGAGATCCTTGCGTTGTATTGCGCCCTTGGCATGCGCAGCCTCGGCGAACACGTCGAGCCGGTGGCCCAGGCGTTGCGCGCCGATGATCTGGAAGAGGCGCGTAAGCGTGTCGGTTATCTGGTCAGCCGCCAGACCCATGAACTGGACAGCACCGCCGTCGCCCGCGCGGCCACCGAGTCAGTACTGGAGAACGGCAGCGATGCGGTGTTCGCCGCGCTGTTCTGGTTTGCTGTGGCGGGTGCGCCGGGCGTTGTCCTCTACCGTTTGAGTAATACGCTCGATGCGATGTGGGGCTATCGCAACGAACGTTTTGAGCGTTTTGGCTGGTGCGCGGCCAAAATCGACGACGTACTCAACTACGTTCCTGCACGCCTGGTGGCGTTGACCTACGCACTGCTCGGTAAAACCCGGCTGGCGTTGAAATGCTGGCGCACCCAGGCGCCGAAATGGGACAGCCCCAACGCCGGCCCGGTGATGGCGGCAGGGGCCGGTGCGCTCGGTGTCGAGCTTGGCGGCCCGGCGATTTACCACGGCGAACTGCATGAGCGTCCGCAACTGGGCGAAGGCGCTCAGGCCGATGCCGATTCGATCGACCGTGGCTCGCAATTGGTCCAGCGCGGCGTATGGTTATGGCTGCTGATTCTTTGCCTGGGGGCAGAATTCTATGCTTGAGCACGGTGGCCGGCTGCGCAAGGCTGCTCTCGATTACGGTATTGCCGAAGCCGACTGGCTCGACCTGTCCAGCGGTCTGGCGCCGTGGCCGTTTCCGATCCCCGACATACCGCTGCGAGCCTGGGCGCGATTGCCGGAGACCGACGACGGTCTGGAACAAGCCGCGTGCGATTATTACGGCGCTTCGCAGGTGTTGCCGGTGGCCGGTTCGCAGATGGCCATCCAGTTGCTGCCGCGCTTGCGTCGGGCTGGCAAAGTCGGTGTGTTGTCGCCGTGTTATGCCGAGCACGCCGAAGCCTGGCGCCGCAGCGGCTACATCGTGCGTGAAATGCTCGAACAGGAAGTCGACTTCTTTATCGACAACCTTGACGTGCTGGTGGTGGTCAATCCGAACAACCCCACCGGCCTGAGTCTGAGCCCGGCGCGGCTGCTCGACTGGCATGCACGGCTGGCCCAGCGCGGTGGTTGGCTGGTGGTCGACGAAGCGTTCATGGACAACACCCCGCAGTTGAGCCTGGCTGCACATACCCATCAGGTCGGTTTGATTGTGTTGCGTTCATTCGGCAAGTTTTTTGGTCTGGCCGGGGTGCGACTGGGTTTTGTCCTGGCCGAGCGCAAGTTGCTTAAATTGCTCGCCGAGCAAGTCGGGCCGTGGGCTGTAAGCGGGCCGACGCGGGTGTTGGGTCGGGCCTGTCTGCGCGATACTGAAGGTCACACCCGGCAACGCATTCGCAGTGACGAGGCGAGTGAAAGGCTTGCCCTTGTGCTGGAGCGTTACGGCTTCAAACCCCACGGCGGTTGCGCCTTGTTCCAGTGGCTGATCACTGAGCATGCCGCCGCGCTATACGAATTCATGGCCCGTCGCGGCATCCTTCTGCGCCTCTTCACCCACAACAGCAGCCTGCGTTTCGGCTTGCCTGCCGACGCGGCTGAGCAAGCGCGTCTCGAACAGGCGCTGCAGGCCTTTACCAAGGAATTGAAATGACAACCCTGATGGTGCAGGGCACCACCTCCGACGCGGGCAAAAGTACGTTGGTGACGGCGCTGTGCCGCTGGGCGACCCGTCAGGGTGTCGCCGTCGTGCCGTTCAAACCGCAGAACATGGCGCTCAACAGCGCGGTGACCGCTGACGGCGGCGAAATCGGCAGGGCGCAGGCTGTGCAGGCACAAGCGGCGTTTCTTGAGCCGCACACCGACATGAACCCGGTACTGCTCAAACCCAATAGCGACACCGGCGCGCAAGTGATCATTCATGGGCGCGCCGTCACCAGCATGAACGCCGTGGCCTATCACGACTACAAAGCCATCGCCATGAAGGCTGTGCTGGCCTCGCACGAACGATTGAGCGCGACGTACCCGTTGGTTATGGTCGAGGGCGCCGGCTCGCCGGCGGAGATCAATCTGCGCGCTGGCGACATCGCCAACATGGGGTTCGCCGAGGCGGTCGATTGCCCGGTGCTGCTGATTGCCGACATCAATCGCGGTGGTGTTTTTGCTCATTTGGTTGGCACGCTGGAGTTGCTGTCGCCGAGCGAGCAGGCGCGGGTAAAAGGCTTCATCATCAACCGTTTTCGCGGTGACATCGCCTTGCTGCAGCCAGGCCTCGACTGGCTTGAGCAGCGCACCGGCAAGCCGGTGGTCGGCGTGTTGCCATATGTGATGGATCTGCATCTGGAGGCGGAAGACGGCATCGACCAGCGCCAGACCGACAAGGCCGATCAAGTGCTCAAAGTGGTGGTGCCGGTGCTGCCGCGCATCAGCAACCACACCGATTTCGATCCGCTGCGTTTGCATCCACAGGTTGATCTGCAATTTGTGGGGCCGGGGCAGGCGATTCCGGCAGCGGACCTGATCATCTTGCCGGGCTCGAAAAGCGTGCGCAGTGATCTGGCCTATCTGCGCGCCAACGGCTGGGACACGGCGATCAACCGTCACTTGCGTTACGGCGGCAAAGTGCTGGGGATATGTGGTGGCCTGCAAATGCTCGGTCAGCAGGTGCATGACCCGCTGGGGCTGGAAGGCTCGCCGGGGTCCAGTGCCGGTTTCGGTTTGCTGGCGTTTGAAACGCAGCTTGAGGCCGAGAAGCAATTACGCAATGTGCGCGGGCGTCTGACGCTGGAAGATGCCGAAGTCAGCGGTTATGAGATTCATGCTGGCGTGACCACTGGCCCTGCGCTGGAAAACGCAGCGGTGCGGCTCGATGACGGTCGTTGCGATGGCGCGCAGAGTGTTGATGGGCAGGTGTTCGGTACGTATCTGCATGGCGTGTTCGAATCGCCGGCGGCCAGTGCGGCGTTGCTGCGCTGGGCGGGGCTGAGCGATGTGCAGGACGTGGATTATCACGGGTTGCGCGAGCGCGATATCGAACGGTTGGCGGATCTGGTGGAGAAGCATCTGGATACCGATTTGTTGCGTCAGCTCTGTGGGATCTAGGGTGTTTCGGCTACCGCGGTCTCTGTGGGAGCGGGCTTGCTCGCGTAGAGGCCGGTGGCCTCAATGCATAATTTTCAGGATGTTCCCATGCTCCAATTGATCCTCGGCGGCGCCCGCTCCGGCAAAAGTCGCCTGGCGGAAACGCTCGCCACCGACAGCAACCTGTCAGTCACCTACATCGCCACCAGCCAGCCGCTGGACGGCGAAATGAATGACCGCGTCGCTCATCATCGCGCTCGTCGTCCTGCCCAATGGTCGCTCATCGAAGAACCGCTGGAACTGGCCCGCGTCCTGCGCGAAAACGCCAATGCCGAGCGTTGCCTGCTGGTCGATTGCCTGACCCTGTGGCTGACCAACCTGTTGATGCTCGATGACGTTGAGCGTCTCGTCGCTGAACGCGACGCCCTGCTCGAATGCCTGGCGTCCTTGCCGGGTGAAATCATTTTTGTCAGCAACGAGACCGGAATGGGTGTCGTGCCGCTGGGCGAATTGACTCGCCGCTACGTCGATGAAGCCGGTTGGCTGCATCAAGCTCTGGCTGAGCGCTGTCAGCGTGTCGTCCTGACCGTCGCCGGCCTGCCCCTGACCCTGAAAGGACCTGCCTTATGACCCAAGCCTGGTGGTTGAACCCGTGCAAACCGGTGAACGCCGATATCGTTGAACAAGCGGCAGCACGGCAACAGCAATTGACCAAACCAGCCGGCTCTCTGGGGCGGCTCGAGTCGGTGGCGGTGCAGTTGGCCGGTCTGCAAGGGCAGGTGAAGCCGACGCTTGAACAGGTCTGGATTGCGATTTTTGCCGGTGATCACGGTGTTGTGGCTGAAGGTGTGTCGGCATTTGCGCAGGAAGTGACCGGGCAGATGCTGCTCAACTTCGTCAGCGGCGGCGCGGCGATCAGCGTGCTGGCACGCACGCTCGGTGCACAACTGGAAGTGGTGGACCTGGGCACGGTAACGCCGACGCTGAATCTGCCGGGAGTGCGTCACTTGAATATCGGCGCAGGCACGGCGAATTTCGTTCAGGGTTCGGCGATGACTCAATCGCAAGGCGAACTCGCGTTGCTGGCCGGTCGCGACAGCGTGTTGCGCGCCAAAGCGGCGGGTACGCAGTTGTTCATCGGTGGCGAAATGGGCATCGGTAATACCACCGCTGCCAGTGCGCTCGCCTGTGCTTTGCTCGATTGCCCGGTGGCGCACCTGACCGGCCCCGGCACCGGTTTGAATGCCGAAGGTGTCAGCCATAAAGCGCAAGTGATCGAGCGCGCATTGGCGTTGCACGCCGCGCAGCGTGGTGACGCGTTGCAGACACTGTTCAACCTTGGGGGGTTCGAGATTGCCGCGCTGGTCGGCGCGTATCTGGCCTGTGCGCAGGAAGGCGTAGCCGTGCTGGTCGACGGCTTTATCTGCACCGTCGCCGCGCTCGTCGCGGTGCGCTTGAATCCGGCTTGCCGTGAGTGGTTGCTGTTCGGACATCGCGGTGCTGAGCCGGGCCATCGGCATGTGCTGGAAACCCTGAGCGCCGAACCGTTGCTGGAACTCGGCCTGCGTCTTGGCGAGGGCAGTGGCGCCGCGCTGGCGGTGCCACTGCTGCGTCTGGCCTGCGACCTGCACGGACAGATGGCGACGTTCGCTGAGGCTGCGGTGGCGGATCGTCCGGCATGACGTTGCGTCTGGATCTGCTGCGACACGGTGAGACCGAACTCGGTGGTGGCTTGCGCGGCAGTCTCGATGACGCGCTCACCGAAAAGGGCTGGGCGCAGATGCGTGCGGCTGTCGTCGCGGGCGGGCCGTGGGATCGTTTGGTCAGCTCGCCATTGCAGCGGTGCGCGCGGTTTGCCGCTGAACTCGGTGAACAACTGAATCTGCCGGTGCAACTGGACAAGGATCTGCAAGAACTGCATTTCGGCGCTTGGGAAGGGCAGAGCGCGGCGGCGCTGATGGAGACGGATGCCGAGGCGCTAGGGCTGTTCTGGGCTGACCCGTATGGGTTTACGCCACCGCAGGGCGAGCCGGTCAGTGATTTTTCTGCGCGGGTATTGGCGGCGGTGGCGCGGCTGCAAGCGGCGTATGCGGGTGAGCGGGTGCTGCTGATCAGTCATGGCGGCGTGATGCGCCTGTTGCTGGCGCAGGCGCGAGGATTGCCGCGTGAACAGTTGCTCAATGTTGAAGTCGGTCACGGCGCGCTCTTCTCGCTGACGGTCGAGGTTGACGGTTTGCTCAAGGAAGGTCACTGACATGCTGGCGCTGTGGATCGCCCTGCAATTTCTCAGCAGCCTGCCGATTCGTTTGCCGGGCATGCCTGAGCCGGAACAGCTTGGGCGTTCGCTGTTGTTTTATCCGCTGGTGGGGTTGCTGTTCGGCGTGATCCTTTGGGCGCTGAACCTGGCGCTGGCGGGTGCGCCGTTGCTGCTGCACGCGGCGCTGTTGTTAACGGTTTGGGTGTTGCTCAGCGGTGCGTTGCACCTTGATGGTCTGGCCGACAGTGCCGATGCCTGGCTGGGTGGCTTTGGTGATCGCGAACGTACGTTAACGATCATGAAAGACCCGCGCAGCGGGCCGATCGCTGTGGTGACGCTGGTGCTGGTGTTGCTGCTGAAATTCGCGGCTTTGCTGGCGCTGATTGAGCAGCAGCAAGCGATGGCGTTGATCATTGTGCCGTTGCTTGGGCGGGCGGCGTTGCTCGGGCTGTTTCTGACCACCCCCTATGTGCGCGCCGGTGGCTTGGGGCAAGCGCTGGCCGATCATCTGCCGCGCAAGACGGGGTGGCGGGTGCTGGGGTTGAGCGCGGCGGCGTGTTTGCTGATCGCCGGATTCAAAGCGATGGTTGCTTTGGTTGTAGCGCTCGTTGTGTTTTTCTGGCTGCGGCAAGTGATGATGCGACGGCTGGGCGGGACGACCGGGGATACGGCGGGGGCGTTGCTTGAATTGCTGGAGATGGCGGTGTTGGTGGGGGTGGTCTTGGTCTGACGGATGGCTGGCTTATCACTTGCCACAAACCGTATTGATAAACTGATGTGTAACTTGATTTAACACAGTCACGGGTATATACACGCACCATGCTTCCTTCTCAGTGTTTGTGCACCAACCTGCGTCGCGCCGCGCGTGGCGTCAGCAGGCATTACGACGGCGCTCTCGACGGCTTCGGGATCAACGTTGCCCAGTATTCTTTGCTGTGCAATCTGCAGCGTCTGGAACAACCGAGCATCTCGGAACTGGCCGAAGCCATGGGCCTGGACCGCAGCACCCTGGGACGCAATGTTCGCGTGCTGGAGGGCGAGGGATTGGTCGCGCTGGCCGAAGGCGAGGACATGCGTAACCGCATCGTCCGGCTCACCGAGGCCGGTGTACAGCGACTGGCAGCGGCATTGCCAGCCTGGGAAGCGGCGCAGCAGCGATTGATTGATCGTTTGGGCGCCGAGAAGCGTGAAACCTTGCTCAGATTGCTCGACGAACTGGCGTAGCGCCGGTTTTTTCGGGCTCAAGCGGGTATATACCCGCGAATGGAGAACAACAATGACATCGATGTGGCGTACGTGCGGTTGGGTGTTGCTGGGGAGTGCGCTGATTTTGGCGTTGTCATTGGGCATAAGACACGGTTTTGGCTTGTTCCTGTCGCCGATGAGTGCGCAGTTTGGCTGGGGGCGTGAGGTGTTCGCCTTTGCCATCGCTTTGCAGAACCTGATTTGGGGGCTCGCCCAGCCGTTCACCGGCGCACTGGCGGACCGCTTCGGCGCGGCGAAAGTGGTGCTGATCGGTGGCGTGCTCTACGCCGCGGGGCTGGTGTGCATGGCCCTGTCGGATTCGGCGTTGACGTTGTCCCTGAGTGCGGGCCTGTTGATTGGCATTGGCCTTTCTGGCACCTCGTTCTCGGTGATCCTGGGCGTCGTCGGTCGCGCGGTACCCCCGCAGAAACGCAGCATGGGCATGGGCATTGCCAGCGCTGCCGGCTCCTTCGGCCAGTTCGCCATGTTGCCAGGCACGCTGGGTCTGATCGGCTGGCTCGGTTGGTCGGCTGCGCTGCTGGTGTTGGGTCTGTTGGTGGCGCTTATTGTGCCGCTGGTGAGCATGCTCAAAGACAACCCGCTCCCAGTACTCGGTCATGAACAGACACTCTCGCAAGCCCTGCGTGAAGCCTGTTCGCACTCTGGATTCTGGCTGTTGGCCTTCGGCTTTTTCGTCTGTGGTTTTCAGGTGGTGTTTATCGGCGTGCATCTACCGGCCTATCTGGTTGATCAGCACTTGCCGGCCACGGTTGGCACCACGGTGCTGGCGCTGATCGGACTGTTCAATATCTTCGGCACCTACACCGCCGGTTGGCTCGGTGGCCGCATGTCCAAACCACGGTTGCTGACAGCGTTGTATTTGCTGCGAGCGGTGGTGATCGCGTTGTTCCTGTGGCTGCCGGTGACAACGACATCGGCGTATGTGTTTGGCATGGCCATGGGTTTTCTGTGGCTGTCGACGGTGCCGTTGACCAACGGTACGGTAGCTTCCTTGTTCGGCGTGCGAAACCTGTCCATGCTTGGTGGCATCGTGTTTCTGTTCCATCAGCTTGGTGCGTTCCTCGGTGGCTGGCTGGGCGGGGTGGTGTATGACCGTACCGGGAGTTATGACTTGATCTGGCAAGTGGCGATACTTCTGAGCCTGTTGGCGGCGGCGTTGAACTGGCCGGTGCGCGAGCGTCCTGTCGCACGCCTGCAAACCAGTGCGGGCGCTGCATGAGTCGTTTGTGGTCACGAATTGCCCTCACCGCGCTCGGCGTCGCCTTGCTGGCGCTGGTGTGGTGGGGCTGGCATCAGGGCGGCCTGGCTTTGATGCAGTTGGGCACGAGTATTTGCTAGAAGCAGGCGTGGCGAGTAACGTCGACCTCTGACGACTGCTCAAGGAGGCTCGAAATGCTGATGCGCTGGTGTGCGGTTCCCGCGTTGCTGATGGCGTTGACTGGCCTGGCCCAGGCCGCTGACTGTCCGGAATTGTTGCAAGGCTCATTGCCGAAATTGCGTGCCAAGGATTCCATTGATCTGTGCAAGCAGTACGCCGACAAACCGCTGGTGGTGATCAACACCGCCAGTTTCTGTGGTTTCGCGCCACAGTTCGAAGGCCTCGAGGCACTCAATCAGCGCTACAAGGCGCAAGGTCTGGAAATGCTCGGTGTGCCCTCCAACGACTTCAAACAGGAGTCCAGGGACAGCGCTGAGACTGCCAAGGTTTGCTATGCCAACTACGGCGTGACATTCGCCATGACCGAGCCGCAGAAGGTTCGGGGTGATGACGCCACGCATATGTTTCAGGTGTTGGCTGCGCAGAGCAGTGCGCCGAAGTGGAATTTCTACAAATACGTGGTGGATCGCCAGGGCAAAGTGATCGCCAATTTCTCCAGCCTGACCAAGCCGGATGATCCGCAGTTTCTCGCCGCGATCGAGAAAGCCATTGCCTCAAAGCCGCTGAAACCCTGATCTAAATGAAAAAGCCCCGCGCTCTTTACCGAGGCGGGGCTTTTTAGTGGGCGAGGGGTTAGCCTCGCCTGACAGCATCAGAAGCGGTAGGTTGCGCCGAGACCGAAACCGTTTGCCGAGTTTTCATACTTGGAGTTGTAGCTCTGGCCGCGATCGTTTTCGTTGCGGATCTTGACCGACTCTTCCTTCAGGTACGAATAAGCGACATCGATCGTCAGGTCTTCGGTCGGGCTCCAGCCAGCGCCGATGCTGAAGATCGTCCGGTCGCCGGTAGGAATGCGTGGCGAACGGTCGACGTTGTTGGTCGGCGACTGGTCGAACGTCAGGCCGGTACGCAGTACCCACTCCTTGTTCAACTGGTACGACGTGCCCACGGCGTAAGCCCAGGAGTCGTGCCAGTTCTGGTCTTCGGTGATTTCACCGAACTGACCGGCCAATGCAGGCTGTACGCCGGAGTTCTTGACGGTGATTTTTTCCAGTTGGCTCCAACGGGTCCAGGTGGAACCGGCATAGACGTTCCAGCGGTCGTTGATCGCTTGGGTGACCGAGAAGTCGATGGACTCAGGCGTGGTGATCTTCAGCGAAGCATCGTACTTCTGGCTGGCGCTAAGACCGGCCAGCGCCAGTGCGCCGTAGTTGACCTTGGTGTTGCCTTCAAGCTTGTAGTCGACTTTGGAGTGATACGTCAGACCCAGTCGGGTGGTGTCGGTGGCTTGTACCAGCACGCCGATGTTGTAGCCCAGTGCGGTGTCGTCGCCCTTGATCTTGACCTTGCCATCCGGCAGGGCCTGAGTGATCGACAGGTTGGATTCCAGCGTGCCGTCGATGCGGTTGATGGTCGGGCCGAAACCGATCGACACCTTGTCGTTGAAGGCGTAGCTGACAGTTGGCTGAAAGGTGATGACCTGTACTTCGGACTTGCTGCCGAAGTAACGACCGGCAAACCCTTTTTCATAGTCGGTAATCAGGCCGAACGGTACATAAACCCCCAGACCAAATGCCCAATGCTCATCGATCGGTTTGACGTAGAAGCCCATAGGTACGGAGGTGAAGGGCACCATGTCGCCTTTGTTGCTGCCGCCGTTAGGGCTGGAGCTACCGTCGCTGATATCGGTCTTGGCATCGAGGAATGCAACACCGCCAGTGACTTGTTCGCGCTTGAGGCGCGACATGCCGGCAGGGTTGCCATAAACAGTGCTTGCGTCGTCGGCAGAAGAAGATCGCCCGGCGTAACCCGTCCCCATCCCGCTAATGCTGTGTTCGTTGATGGCAAAGCCAGCGGCGAAAATCTGCGTGGATGCCATGGCAACGGCGAGGCTAAGGGTGGTTTTGAGCATTACTTTTTTCATTATTAGAACTCCTGGTGATCACCGGGGCGAAAATTACCAACATTTTCGTTCCGGCGCTATAGTCCGTATGCGTTGAGTTAGAGCGGTTTTGTAGGACAATCCGACCAGAATGGCGACATGATGGGCGATCTTGAAAAACTGGTCAGTCAGCAAGCGACCTGATTCAGTGGTGAAACACAGGTTTGCCATGCATAAGTGAAGTCCCGCAGGCGACCCTGGGGCTGAAAAGTCTGACGCCAGATCCGCGCCATGCCGAGCAGATCATTGGGGGCGGGAAGGGTGGGGTTTTGTTCTTCCACCAGCAGCCAGGCGATGGCCGTGGCGTAACGCAGGTTGACGGTCAATTCCAGGTGCGGGCTGCTGAGAAAGGCATGCTGGCTGGCCAGTCCGCGAACCAGGCTGGCGCGTTCCGGATCGAGCGCCAGATAGTCATCCCAGAGTGCCTGATGGCGATGCTCGGCGATGCGGTAGAGGCCGTGGCCTCGGCGGTCATGCAGGGCGGACCCGAGGTCGGACTGGCTGGCTGCAATGCCCAGCAAAAGGGATTCGGCGGTTGCGCAATGGCGTCCCAGATAAATCAGCGTAGGACGGATCACGTAGCGACACAGTTCGCTGGCAGCGATACCCATAAAGCCCTCGGATCTTGTTATTGGGCGGCGATACCTGAAGGTGGCCTTGGCAGCGGTGGATCGACTCAGGCTCGCCGGAAGCGGATCACGCCGCTTGAGTTGAAGTGTAGTGTCATATTTGCGACGTAAAGGCCTGTTTTTAAAATATTTCCGGCAGTGAGTTATAACCGTTATATCCGATAGTGCTTAGGCGTCGAGGGTAAAAAGTGAAACATCAGGCAATAAAAAGCCCTGCGTTTTAAGCAGGGCTTTTGCTTTTTGCAGCCTTTTCGGCTCTCAGGCAATCAGGGCCTGACGTGTACGATCGATCACGGCCTGCAGCGGTTCGGCGCTGGAGTATTGATCGGGGTACAGACGCTCGCTGTGGCGGGCGATCCCGTGTTCATTGACCACGGTGAAGCTGAAGCAGCCTTTGCGAGCGGCCATGATCAGGCAGTTCATTGGTGCAAAAGCGTTGGTTAGGGTGCGAATGGCATCCTGAGTATGAATTTGAGCAGACATAGTTATTAGGTGTTCCTACAAATGACACGGATAAGAACCGTGCAACGTTAAAACGTTCCAGTAACGTCGACCACCATTGGTCGAACGAAGAACCCGACTGGAACAAAGCAGCCAGTTTGAAGCGCTATTAAGTTGGCGCGCTTGGGCTGGCAGGTAGGTACTTAGGAGGGCAGGCAACACATCAAGGGCAAAGGTTCTGGGCCCGGGGTGAAGATCCTGATCAATTTGCAGGTTGGTTCGGTCAGAGTAAGTGGCCTTCGCAACACCCTTTGCATTCATTCAAAGGCTGTGTTGTCGCAAGATTTACCTGGAAACCATCGAGGGGTCGATCCCGCTTTTTTCGGTAGTGGCTTCTTGGAAGAAGGTTGACCGTGGGGATGTGTTCGACCGGAATTGACTTTCAGCTTGGTACTAACGCCGCGGATACTAACGGATCGAATTGGACAAAGCAAACCCTGCGTTGAAAAAGATTGCAGTAGCGAGCGGAGTTCGCGAAACGACCTCGCTGGGGCGCCCCGGATTGGCTCACATCTCGACCGTCGGTCGGCGAAGACGTATCCGTGAAACGGCGCCTCAGAGGCCTCTTTCGTTAGTCAGGGTGCCAAAACGAACCGAAAAAGCGCATTGATATAACCGGGTAACAGGCACTTGTGCACATTAGTTGCGCAAGCTGTAACGACGCTGTCACATCAATCCTGACTCCGGTGGCTGCCTGTATCGAAAGTTTAAGTCAATGAAAAACATCGCTTTTTTTTGTTGGTGAAAAAATCGTCAGTTTGACTGCGGGCCCCATTCCACAAGGCTTTGCGAGGGTTGGAGAGCGGTTGTCCACTGAGTTATCCACAGCTTCTGTGGATTGTCCCGAGCGCTTGCTCTAGCACGGGCGTGCCGGGTTGTTTTTCGACTTTACCTGTAAGAAAAAGAGAGTAAAGTGGCGCGCCTTCCGATCTGTCCCACAGTGCTTTATGAAGTTTCGCTCAGTACCAGACTCTGTTACGTCAGAACATCTCCGTGTTACCTCTCCCAAGCGATTTTCCGTGCGTGTGGCCGAATGGTTGCTCGACAGTCCGCGCCTGAGTGACAGCCATAACGCCAAACACTTGGCTGGCCGCCTGCTCAAGCAACCGGCGCGTGAAGGCGTGGTCGCCGCACAAAGTCGTCTCGGTCAGTTGATGTGCCGCGAGTGCGGTAATGCCCGGGACCGTCGCATTGGTCAGGATCTGCTGCGTCAGGCCGCCCGCGCCGGCGACCGTCGTGCGCAACAGGAACTTGGCCTCATCGAAGACTGAGCTGTCCAAGTTCTGACACCTTCGTTACCCTTCAGGCTTTATCGGATCGGCAGGAGTCGCTATGGCTATGGACTTGACCAGCGTATTGCTCGGTCTCGCAGGCGCTGGGCTGCCATTGTTGGCGTTGGCCTGGCAACTGCAACGCCGGGCGAGTACCGGACAAGCCGAGGTGGCCTTGCTCGAAGAGCGGCTGGCCATGGCGCAATTGGCGCAGGACGGGCTCAGCGCTCAGCTTGATGCCAGCCGCGACGAAGTCGCTGACCTCGGTCAGGCCAACGCGACCAAACAGGCCGATCTGGCGGCACTGCGCCGCGAAGTCGAACTGCTGCAAATCGAGCGCGATGACGCCCGTGACGCCTCCCATGCCTGGAACATCGAGCGTGCCAACAAAGAGGCTGAACTGCGCCGCCTCGACGCTCAGGCGGCTTCGCTGAATGCCGAACTGCGTGAGCAGCAGGAAAGCCATCAACAACGCCTCAACGACCTGCAAGGCTCGCGCGATGAGTTGCGTGCGCAGTTCGCCGAGCTGGCGGGCAAGATCTTCGATGAGCGTGAACAACGTTTCGCCGAAACCAGCCAGCAGCGTCTCGGCCAGTTGCTCGATCCGCTGAAGGAACGTATTCAATCCTTCGAAAAACGCGTGGAAGAAAGCTATCAGGCCGAGGCCCGTGAGCGTTTCTCGCTGGCCAAGGAGCTGGAGCGTCTGCAAGCGCTCAACCTGCGTTTGAGCGACGAGGCGACCAACCTGACCCGCGCCCTGAAAGGCCAGAAAACCCAAGGTAACTGGGGCGAGCTGATTCTTGAGCGCGTGCTGGAACACGCAGGTCTGGAAAAGGGCCGCGAATATCAGACCCAAGTCAACCTCAAAGGCCCGGACGGTGAGCGCTTCCAGCCCGACGTGATCATTTACCTGCCGGGCGACAAGCAAGTGGTGGTCGACTCCAAGGTCAGCCTCACGGCCTATCAACAATATGTGGCGGCGGATGACGACACGCTGGGGCAGGTGGCAATCAAGCAACATGTGCTGTCCCTGCGCAATCACGTCAAAGGCTTGGCCGGCAAGGATTACAAGCGCCTGGAGGGCTTGCACAGCCTGGATTTCGTCTTGCTGTTCGTGCCGATCGAAGCGGCGTTTTCCGCTGCATTGCAGGCTGAGCCCAGCCTGTTTCAAGACGCATTTGACCGCAATATCGTCATCGTCAGCCCGACCACGTTGCTGGCGACTCTGCGGGTGATCGACAGCCTGTGGAAGCAGGAACGCCAGAGCCAGAACGCCCGGGAAATCGCCGAGCGCGCCGGATGGCTGTACGACAAGTTCGTGCTGTTCATTCAGGATCTGGACGAGGTTGGCAATCGCCTGCAGCAATTGGACAAAGCCTACAGTTCGGCGCGTAACAAACTGACAGAAGGGCGCGGCAATCTGGTCAGTCGCAGTGAACAGCTCAAGCTGCTGGGCGCGCGGGCCAGCAAGAGCTTGCCGGCAGATTTGCTCGAGCGGGCGATGACGGACGTCGATGGGCTGGTCGAGCTACCCGAATAATCACCACAAGCCCGCGCCTGCAAGGGGCACCCCAACCCGGTGGGCGCGGGCTTGCTCGCGAAGGCATCAGTCGTTTCGCTGCAAACCCGAGATTTACAGCGGCAAATACCGACTCAGCAATGCCCGCAACGCCGCCGGCTTCACCGGTTTGGCCAGATAATCCAGGCCCGCCGCGTGTACCTGCGCGACCATCTCGGGGCGCCCATCGGCGCTGATCACCACGCCCGGTACCGGCTCGCCCAGAGTCGTGCGCAACCACGCCATCAGCTCCGTCCCGGTGTCGCCGTGATCAAGGTGATAGTCGACCAGCGCCAATTGCGGCCGCACCCCCTCGCTGAGCAGCGCGGCGCATTCCTCACGATTGCGCGCCGTCCACACTTGGCAGCCCCAGCGGCTCAACAAGCTGTTCATGCCGATCAGAATGCTGTCTTCGTTGTCGATGCACAGCACCTGCGCGCCGCTCGGCAACTTGCCATTGATCTCGGCAACGACGCCCACCGGTGTGGTTTGCGTGCGAGCCAACGGCACACTGACACTGAACACACTGCCGCGCCCCGGCCAAGAGCGCACCCGCAGCGTATGACCGAGCACGCGACACAAACCGTCGGCGATCGCCAACCCAAGGCCGAGGCCCTTTTCGGCGCGCGTCTGGTGGCTGTCAAGGCGTTTGAACTCCTCGAAAATAACGTGCTGCTTGTCTTCCGGAATACCAGGCCCGCGATCCCAGACCTCCAGACACAATTCCCCGGCGCGTCGCCGCACACCCAGTAAAACCGGGCCTTTTGCGTAACGGTAAGCGTTGGTGAGGAAGTTCTGCAAAATTCGTCGCAGTAACTTGATGTCGCTGTCGATGCGCAACTGACTGCCGCGCACGCGGAACGTCAAACCTTGTTCCTGGGCCAGCGCCTTGAACTCCGCCCCCAGCGTGTCGAACAGCTCATTGACGGCAAACGGCTTGCGATCGGGATTGATCTTGCCGTTTTCCAGACGGGAAATGTCCAGCAGATCACTGATCAGGTCTTCAGCCGAGCGCAACGAACTGTCGAGGTGCTGGACCAGTTTCTGCGCCTCGCTGCTCAAGCCGTCGTCCTGATGGGAGAGGGCGGCAGAGAACAACCGTGCGGCGTTCAATGGCTGCATCAAGTCATGACTGACGGCGGCGAGGAAACGGGTTTTCGATTGGTTTGCCGCCTCGGCGGTGCCCTTGGCGTCGGTCAATGCGACGTTGAGTTGCGACAATTCCTGCGTCCGTTCGCTGACCCGTTGCTCCAATCCTTCATTGGCTTCGGTCAGAGCCTGCTCGGCTTCGCGGAATGCGGTGATGTCGGTGAAACTCATGACGAAACCGCCGCCGGGCATCGGGTTGCCGATCAACTCGATCACCCGACCATTGGGGAACAAGCGTTCAGAGGTGTGCGCTCGGCCCTGGCGCATCCAGTGCAGGCGTCGGGCAACATGCACTTGCGCTTCACCCGGGCCACACAAACCGCGCTCGGCGTTGTAGCGAATGATGTCGGCAATCGGCCGGCCGACGCTGATCAAGCCTTCCGGGTAGTTGAACAGTTCCAGATAACGACGGTTCCAGGCCACCAGTTTCAGTGACTGGTCGACCACGCTGATGCCTTGGGTGATGTTTTCAATCGCACCTTGCAGCAGCGCACGATTGAATTGCAGGACCTCGGAAGCTTCGTCAGCGATACGCACGACGTCCTCCAGTTGCATCTCCCGACCTTCGATAGCGGCTTTTACTACCGCGCGCGTCGAAGACGCGCCGAGTACGCCGGCCAGCAAGCGCTCGGTGTGGGCGATCCATTCGCCGTCAGCGTTCTGGTTCGGGTTGTAGCCTTTGCCCTGACGGTAAGCGAAACGAATGAAGCTCTGCCGTGCGCGTTCCTCCCCGACAAACCGCGCCGCCAGTTGCAGCAGGTCGTCAATTTGCACCGCCAGCATCGAGCGCGCACTCGGGCGGGCGCTGATTTCCTGGCCGATGAAACGCCCGGCCTGCCAGTGCTCCGACACCCGTGTGCGGGATAACACCGAGACCCACGCAAACAGGGTGAAGTTACCCGCCAGTGACAGCACTACGCCCTGAGTCAGGGGCGAGATCGGCAGGTTCAATGGGTTGCCGTGCAGCCACGCCAACCCCGGGAAACTGCTCAGCGACCAACCCAGACTGTGGGCGGCAATGGGCAGAACCAGCGTGTAAAACCACAGGAACGTGCCGGCGGCGAGGCCGGCAAAGACGCCACGGCGGTTCGCCTGTTTCCAGTACAAGGCGCCGAGCATGGCCGGAGCGAGTTGGGTGACCGCGGCGAAAGCGATCTGGCCGATGGTCGCCAGGCTCGCCGTCGAGCCCAGCAAGCGATAGCTGACGTAAGCCAGCAGCAAGATCACCACGATGGTGACCCTGCGCACCGAGAGCATCCACTGACGGAACACTTCGAACGGGCGCTCGGCGTTTTTGCGCCGCAGCAACCACGGCAACAGCATGTCGTTGGAGACCATGGTCGACAGCGCCACACTGGCGACAATCACCATGCCGGTGGCTGCCGATGCGCCGCCGATAAATGCCAGTAACGCCAGTGCCGGATGGGCCTGCGCCAGTGGCAGGCTGATCACGAACGAGTCGGGCAGCACGTCGCTGGGTAGCAACATCTGACCGGCGAGGGCGATCGGGACGACAAACAGCGCGGCCAAGGCGAGGTACGCCGGGAAGACCCATTTGGCCAGGCGCAGATCCTGCGGATCAATGTTCTCGACCACCGTGACGTGGAACTGCCGGGGCAGGCAGATGATCGCCATCATCGCCACGCCGGTCTGCACCACCATCGAAGGCCAGTTAATGGTCTCTTTCCAGTATTGCTCAAGGCGCGGCGCGAGCATCGCCTGGTTGAACAGGTCGTCGAAACCGTCGTAGAGGCCGTAGGTCACGAAGGCACCGACGGCCAGAAACGCGAACAGCTTGACCAGCGATTCGAACGCAATGGCCAACACCATGCCACGGTGGTGTTCCGTGGCGTCGAGGTTGCGGGTGCCGAAGACGATAGTGAACAGCGCCAGCACCAGTGACACGATCAGCGCCGTGTCCTGGCCGCGAGTGCCCATGGCGTCGACGCCGGCGCCAATCAACAGGTTCACGCCCAGGACGATGCCTTTGAGTTGCAGGGCGATATAGGGCAGGACGCCAACCAGGCAGATCAGCGCCACGACCACCGCCAGCGATTGTGATTTGCCGTAGCGCGCCGCGATGAAGTCGGCGATGGAGGTGATGTTCTCCTGTTTGCTGATCATCACCATTTTTTGCAGAACCCACGGCGCGCCCACTAAAAGCAGGATTGGCCCGAGGTAAATCGGCAGAAATGCCCACAATTGCTCGGCGGCCTGGCCGACTGCGCCGAAGAATGTCCAACTGGTGCAGTAAACGGCCAGCGACAGGCTGTACACCCAGGCACGCATTCGCGGTGGCAGCGGTGTGCTGCGACGGTCGCCGTAGAAGGCGATGGCGAACATGATGGCCATATAGGCCAGGGCGACGGCGGCGATCAGCCCGGTGGACAACGACATGCAACACTCCCGACAGAAGACTCCCTGGCACTCCTGCCCGGGCGGACAGTCTCGCATGAGTGTGGCGGTTAGTCAGTGTCGACCAAGGTCTTGGCGTGGCGGGGTGTCGCGGGTAGGGAACCGGGTGTTTTTCATGGTGACTGGGCTGGCTTCATCGCTGGCAAGCCAGCGACAGCATCAGTCCTGTTTCAGCGCAATATCGATCAACCGATGCAACTCTTCCACCTCAAGCGCCGACGCCGAAAACAGGATGCGAAACACCACGGGCGACACCACCAGATTGATCAGCCGATCAACGCTCGGTGCCGGCTCGTCAGGATGGCGCTCGATGATGGTCTGTAACTGCGCCCCGATAATCGTCACGCAATAGCCTGGCGTGGCGCTCGCTTGCACGTCGCGCATCATGTTGCGCCCAGGTTCGGAACTCATTTCATCGAGATACTGCTCGGCCCACGCGCGAATATCGCTGCGCAGGCTACCGGTTTCAGCCGGCGCGCTGTCGGGGCGCATGCGGGCGAGGGCGACGTCGGCCAGCAACGCAGCCAAATCACCCCAGCGCCGATAGATCGTCGACGGCGTAACGCCTGCGCGCGCCGCGATTTGCGGGACGGTCACGCTCGAGCGCTCCTGTTCTTGCAGGAGTGCGTGAACAGCCGAGTGAATCGACTCTTGCACCCGGGCGCTGCGACCGCCGGGGCGTAAACCTTCTTTAATAGCCATGCGGCAGACCTTAACACAAAGAATTTGCTTTAAGCGTTGGGCGGTAGCACACTCCGCAAAAGCAAAAAATTAGCTTTAGCGGAGTGTGCCCATGAATAGTCCCGTTTCCCATCGTTCGAACTTGTGGTTTCTGGCGATCACCTTACTCAGTTTTCTCGCCGCTTCCACTGCGCCGACGCCGTTGTATCACCTGTATCAGGATAAGCTGCATTTCTCGGCAGCAGTGCTGACCCTGATTTTCGGTGTCTATGCACTGAGTCTGCTGGCGGCGTTATTAACCGTCGGTTTGCTCTCCGATCACCTGGGGCGCAAACCGGTGATCTTCACGGCTGTGCTGCTCAATGCGCTGGCGATGTTGCTGTTCATTTATGCCGACAGCGTCAGTGGGTTGATTGCAGCGCGGGTTCTGCAAGGCTTCGCCACCGGCATGGCCACCGCGGTTTTAAGCGCCACGTTGCTGGACACCGACCGCCAGCAAGGGCCGTTGATCAACAGCGTTGCACCGCTGCTGGGCATGGCGCTGGGCGGCATGGGCTGCGGGTTGCTGGCCGAGTTCGCCCCAGCGCCGTTGCAACTGACTTACTGGCTGCTGCTGGCGCTGTTTGTGGTGCAGGCGCTGTACGTCTGGCGTTTGCCGGAAAGTGTAACGCCGCAAGACGGGGCGTGGGCGTCATTGCGGCCGACGTTGCATGTACCGATTCAGGCCCGTGCAACGTTGTGGCGAGTGTTGCCGCTGAACACCGCAACCTGGGCGCTCGGCGGTTTCTATGCCTCCCTCGCGCCATCGCTGGTGCGCGCCGCCACCGGTTCCACTTCCAACCTGGTCGGCGGCGCAACCGTGGCGGCATTGACCGTGACCGGCGCACTGATGATCTTCACCCTGCGCAGTCGCAGCGCCAAACGGGCCTTGCAGTTGGGTGCGAGTCTGCTGCCGATGGGGCTGGTGCTGATTCTGCTTGGCGTGCACAGCGCCAGTCTGTCGCTGTTTTTCCTCGGCACGCTGGTGGCAGGCTGCGGCTTTGGCGCCGGGTTCCTCGGCGCCGTGCGCAGTCTGGTGCCACTGGCCTTGGCTCATGAGCGCGCCGGGTTGATGTCGGCGTACTACGCGCTGAGTTATTTGGCGTTCTGCCTGCCAGCGTTGCTCGCCGGCTACCTGGCGCGCCGCTTTGGTTTGCTCGCGACCACCGATGGCTATGGTGCGGTGCTGATCGTGTTGGCGCTAGGCGCTTTGTTGCTCAGTCTGCGTGCTCAACCGGCCAAGGTGTGCAACGCTCCATAACCGGCGCGGTTTCGGTTAGCCTTGCCCGGCCATTCTTCTCACGGATCGACTCATGAAGATTATTCGCAGCAAAACTTTCACTGCTGACCGAGCCTGGGGTGCGCTGGACATCGCCAACATGAACGGCATCACCACACGCCTGCATTGGACCGATCAGCCCTATAAATGGCACGTCAATGATGGCGAGGAAGTGTTCGTGGTGCTCGATGAGCAAGTGTCGATGCATTACCGCGAGGAGGGCGAAGAAAAACAGGTGCAGCTTGACGTTGGCGACATCTTCTACGCCTCGGTTGGCACCGAGCATGTCGCCCATCCGCAAGGCGCGGCGCGGATTCTGGTGATCGAGAGCGAAGGTAGCGTTTGACTGCTTATTGGAAAAACAGATAACAGTTAGAGATATTACCCGTTATATAGATATTCGATTCGGTTCTACCATGGACTCAACCTCACCAGAGGACAGGAGTTCACGATGACTTGCCCCAACAGCGCCAAACCCGGCATCAAGCCGTTCAATCAACTTCAGCATCCGCGTGAAGTGATCCGTCAATTCACCCCTAACTGGTTCGCCGCGACCATGGGCACCGGCGTGCTGGCGTTGGCGCTGGCGCAATTGCCGTTGACCCTTCCCGGGATGCACGCTGTGGCCGAAGGGTTGTGGTTGTTCAACATCCTGTTGTTCGCATTGTTTACCGCTGCTTACGCCGCCCGCTGGATGCTGTTTTTCGACGAGGCACGGCGGATTTTCGGCCATTCCACCGTGTCGATGTTCTTCGGCACCATTCCCATGGGGCTGGCGACGATCATCAACGGCTTCCTGGTGTTCGGTCTGCCGCGCTGGGGCGATGGGGTGATTCAGCTTGCTGAAGTGCTGTGGTGGGTTGATGTGGCGATGTCGCTGGCCTGCGGCGTGTTGATCCCGTACATGATGTTCACGCGCCAGGAACACAGCATTGATCAGATGACCGCCGTTTGGCTGTTGCCCGTCGTGGCTGCGGAAGTCGCGGCGGCCAGCGGTGGTTTGCTCGCCCCGCACCTGACCGATGCCCACTCGCAACTGGTGGTGTTGACCACAAGTTACGTGCTTTGGGCATTTTCCCTACCGGTAGCGTTCAGCATTCTGACCATCCTGCTGCTGCGTATGGCCCTGCACAAACTGCCTCACGAAAACATGGCAGCGTCGAGCTGGCTGGCACTCGGGCCTATCGGCACCGGGGCGTTGGGCATGTTGCTGCTGGGCGCTGATGCGCCGGCGATCTTCGCGGCCAACGGTCTGCCAGGCATCGGTGAAATCGCTGCGGGCTTGGGGCTGGTGGCGGGGATCACTTTGTGGGGCTTTGGCTTGTGGTGGATGTTGATGGCGTTGCTGATCACCGTTCGCTATCTGCGTGACGGCATCCCGTTCAACCTCGGCTGGTGGGGATTCACCTTCCCGTTGGGCGTGTATTCGCTGGCAACCTTGAAACTGGCGAGCACGCTCAACCTGACATTTTTCAGTATTTTCGGCACGGTGTTGGTTACTTTGCTGGCGGTGATGTGGCTGATTGTCGGCAAGCGAACCCTGCAAGGCGCCTGGCGCGGCGAGCTGTTTGTCTCGCCGTGCATTGCAGGTTTGAAGAAATAACCTGAAAAGTTTAGGTAAGGTGTGGCCTGGATCGCGGTTCGAGATTCCAATAAACAGTATCCAGGCCTCCCTCTACAAAAACAGGTACACACGGAAGATGAGCCACCCCTCACAGTTCAACCTGCTGCGCACCCGGCGCTTCTTGCCGTTTTTCATCACGCAGTCGCTCGGTGCGTTCAACGACAACGTGTTCAAGCAGTCGTTGATCCTCGCCATTCTTTATCGGCTGACCATCGAAGGTGACCGCTCCATCTGGGTCAACCTGTGCGCGCTGCTGTTTATCCTGCCGTTCTTCCTGTTCTCGGCGCTGGCCGGACAGTTCGGTGAGAAGTTCGCCAAGGATGCGCTGATCCGTCTGATCAAACTGGCGGAAATCGCCATCATGGCGGTGGGATCGGTCGGTTTCCTCTTCGATCATCTGTCACTGATGCTGGTCGCGCTCTTCGCCATGGGCACGCATTCGGCCTTGTTCGGGCCGGTGAAGTATTCAATCCTGCCCCAGGCATTGCGCGAGGATGAGCTGGTGGGTGGCAACGGGCTGGTGGAGATGGGCACGTTTCTGGCGATTCTGGCCGGGACCATCGGTGCCGGGGTCATCATGTCTTCTACTCATTACGCGCCACTGGTGTCGACCGCCATCGTCGGCATCGCGGTGCTGGGCTATCTGGCCAGCCGCAGCATTCCGCGTGCGGCGGCTGCATCGCCGCAAATGCGCTTGAACTGGAACATCTTCAGCCAGTCCTGGGCGACCTTGAAGCTGGGTCTGGGTCAGACGCCAGCGGTGTCGCGTTCGATTGTCGGCAACTCGTGGTTCTGGTTCGTCGGGGCGATTTACCTGACGCAAATCCCGGCCTACGCCAAGGAGTGGATGCACGGCGATGAGACCGTGGTTACGCTGATTCTTACGGTGTTCTCGGTCGGTATCGCCCTCGGCTCGATGCTTTGTGAAAAGCTTTCCGGGCGTAAGGTCGAGATTGGTCTGGTACCGTTTGGCTCGTTCGGCCTGACTGTGTTTGGCCTTCTGCTGTGGTGGCATTCCGGCGGAATTCCACAGAGCGTCACCGGCCATAGCTGGACCGAAGTGCTCGGCTTCGCACACACCTGGGCAGTGTTGATCGACATTCTCGGTCTTGGCGTTTTCGGTGGTTTCTACATCGTGCCGCTGTACGCACTGATTCAGTCGCGCACCGCCGAGAACGAGCGGGCGCGGGTGATCGCGGCCAACAACATTCTCAACGCACTGTTTATGGTGGTCTCGGCGATTGTCTCGATCGTGTTGTTGAGCGTGGTCAAACTGTCGATACCGCAACTGTTCCTGGTGGTGTCGCTGCTGAATATCGGCGTCAACGCCTACATCTTCAAGATCGTTCCCGAGTTCAGCATGCGCTTCATGATCTGGCTGCTCAGCCATTCCATGTACCGCGTCGAGCATCGCCATCTGGAAGCGATCCCGGATGAGGGCGCGGCGCTGCTGGTGTGCAACCACGTTTCGTTTGTCGACGCCTTGCTGATTGGTGGCGCGGTGCGTCGGCCGATTCGCTTTGTCATGTACTACAAGATCTACAACTTGCCGGTGCTGAACTTTATCTTTCGCACGGCGGGGACAATTCCGATTGCCGGACGCAACGAAGACATTCAGATCTACGAAAAGGCCTTCAGCCGAATAGCCCAGTATCTGAAGGATGGTGAGCTGGTGTGTATCTTTCCGGAAGGCAAGTTGACGGCCGATGGCGAGATCAACGAGTTCAAGGGCGGGTTGACGCGGATTCTGGAGGAAACACCGGTGCCAGTGATTCCGCTGGCATTGCAGGGGTTGTGGGGGAGTTTCTTCAGCCGCGATCCGAACAAGGGCGTGTTCCGCCGGTTGTGGTCGCGGGTGACGTTGGTGGCCGGACCGGCGGTGGCTGTGGAAGCCGCGCAGCCGGCGAAATTGCAGGAGTTGGTGGGGGCGTTGCGCGGGACAATCAGATAGTCGCTGACTTCAAGGGCCCCTTCGCGAGCAAGCCCGCTCCCTCAGTTGACCGTATTCCTCTGGCAGAACGCGGCTGAATGTAGGCGGGCTTGCTCGCGAAAGCGGTAGTGGCCTAAGCGCTGACCTTGAGGCCAATCAACCCGGTAATGATCAACGCCACACTGGCCAACCGAATCAGCGCCATCGACTCGCCAAACAAAATGATTCCGGCAATCACCGTGCCCACGGCACCGACGCCGGTCCAGATCGCATAAGCCGTGCCCAGCGGCAACTCCTTCATCGCAAGGCCCAGCAGGCCAAGGCTGATGGCCATGGCCGCAACGGTCAGTGCGGTGGGGAGCGGGCGGGTGAAGCCGTCAGTGTATTTCAGGCCGACGGCCCAGCCGACTTCAAACAGGCCGGCGCAAAACAGAATGATCCAGGACATGGGAGACCTCCATCGATTGATGGGGTCGTCCCCGGGTTAATGACTCGATCGAGCCGCAGGGTCGTCCCCGCGTTGCGAAATAGTCTGACGAGCATTAACCCCGGGATCAAGTTTTGAAATCAGTCCGCTGTTTGTCGTGACAGCATTTGACGGTCTTCTTTCTCACTCATTCGCCGGAAGTATGTCGAAAGCAGTGCCCCGGAAATGTTGTGCCAAACGCTGAACAGTGCGCTCGGCACTGCCGCCAATGGCGAGAAATGTGCACTGGCCAGCGCGGCGCCCAAACCGGAGTTCTGCATCCCGACTTCCAGTGCCAGTGATTTGCGCTGGGCCAACGGCAACTTGAACAAGCGCCCGGTGAAGTAACCCAGCAAGTAGCCGAAGCTGTTGTGCAGCATCACCACGGCCATGATCAGCAGGCCGGATTCGGCAATCTTCGCCTGACTGGCCGCCACCACAGCGGTGACGATGATAACGATGCTGACCACCGACACCAGAGGCAATACATCGACCGCGTGGCGAACCTTATCGCCGAGCAAACGTTGAGCAACGACGCCGAGGATGATCGGCAGCAGCACCACTTGCAGGATCGACCAGAACAGCTCCATGAACGACACCGGCAACCACGCCGAGGCCAGCAGCCAGATCAGTGCCGGGGTCAGCAGCGGGGCGAGGAGGGTGGTGACGGCGGCGATGGCCACCGACAGCGCCAAGTCGCCGCGGGCCAGCCAGGTCATCACGTTGGAGGAGGTGCCGCTGGGGCAGCAGCCAACCAGAATCACACCGACAGCAATTTCTGGCGGTAGGTGAAACGCTTGGCACAACAACCACGCCACGCCCGGCATGATCACGAAATGCGCGACCACGCCCAGCGCCACACGCCATGGGTGGCGGGCAACGGCGGCGAAGTCGTCGAGTTTGAGGGTCAGGCCCATGCCGAACATCACCAGTCCGAGCAACGGCACGATGGCGCCTTTGAGGCCAAGGAACCATGCCGGTTGCAGGAATGCCGCGACGGCGAAAATCAGAACCCAGTAAGCGAAGGTGTTGCCGACAAAGCGGCTGAGTGCAGCCAGTGCGCGCATGGCCCGATCCTTATTATTAGTCACACCACAAAACCAATTGTGGGAGCGGGCTTGCTCGCGAAGGCGTCGGGTCAGCCAATATTTATTTGAATGACACACCGCTTTCGCGAGCAAGCCCGCTCCCACATTGAGATTTCACCCGGGGTTAGATCCCTTGAGGAGTCTCTTCACCCCCCAACGCTTCAACCAGCGCCGGCAGGAAGTCGCCGAACGTCAGCATCATCAGGGTGAAGCTGGCGTCCAGTTGGCCTAGAGCTTCGTCGCCGCCGTCCTGTTCCGCCTGATCCTGCAACAGGTCTTCGAACTTCAGGCGCTTGACGGTCATTTTGTCGTCGAGCATGAACGACAACTTGTCCTGCCAGGCCAGCGACAACTGAGTGACGACTTTGCCGGTGCTCAGGTGCAACTGGATTTCTTCGCTGGTCAGGTCCTGGCGCTTGCAGCGCACGATACCGCCGTCTTCGTGGGTGTCGCGCAGTTCGCACTCGTCCAGCACATAGAAATCGTCGGCGGCTTTTTGCGTGGTGACCCAATCGGTCATCACAGCGGTCGGTGCCATCTTCACGGTCAGCGGACGGACGGGCAGGGTGCCGATCACTTCACGCAGGGTGGAGAGCAGGTCTTCGGCACGTTTCGGGCTGGCCGAGTTGACCAGGATCAGACCCGTTTTCGGCGCAATGGCCGCAAAGGTCGACGAGCGACGGATGAAGGCACGCGGCAGGAAGGCCTGGATGATTTCATCCTTGATCTGATCGCGTTCCTTCTTATAGACCTTGCGCATCTGCTCGGCTTCGATCTCTTCGACCTTTTCCTTGACCGCGTCACGCACGACGCTGCCAGGCAGAATGCGTTCTTCTTTACGGGCAGCGATCAGCAGAAAATCACCGCTGACGTGCACCAGTGGAGCATCTTCGCCTTTACCGAATGGCGCGACGAAACCGTAGGTGGTCAACTCCTGGCTTGCACATGGACGCGCCAGTTTGGTGGCCAGTGCAGTTTCCAGCGCCTCGGCATCGACAGGCAGGTCTTGGGTCAGGCGATAGATAAGCAGGTTTTTGAACCACATGGGGTGAGTCTCTCCTTTATACAAAGGGGGGCATTATTGTCTTCGCCGTGGCATAGGCCAACCCTTCTCTAAGCCTTTGGAAGGCCTGAGAAAATTATTTAAAAAAGTGCTTGCCAGAGGTGGGGTCGCTCCGTAGAATGCGCGCCACACCGAAGCGAAGGGTGATTAGCTCAGCTGGGAGAGCGTCTGCCTTACAAGCAGAATGTCGGCGGTTCGATCCCGTCATCACCCACCAATCGTTTCACATGTTTTGAGCAGCTCTGGTTGAGTCGGTTAGAATAACG
>NZ_JBIUWN010000031.1:50599-50917 GCF_044743485.1 Pseudomonas sp. NPDC087614
TACCGGCCTGTCACGCCGGGGGTCGCGGGTTCGAGTCCCGTCCGCTGCGCCATATTCGGTAACCTGGACCACTGAACGCCAGGTCACCACGGAAGAACCCGCTAAAGCGGGTTTTTTTCTGTCTCAAGTTTGTACCTTGTTCCATCGGGTTTGTGTCGTTTCACCGGTTTTCGGATTTTTTTGAAAAAACTTCAATTAAATCAACACATTACGAAAACTTGTGGCATAATGCGCCCCGTAACGAAGCGAAGGGTGATTAGCTCAGCTGGGAGAGCGTCTGCCTTACAAGCAGAATGTCGGCGGTTCGATCCCGTCATC
>NZ_JBIUWN010000031.1:50927-58790 GCF_044743485.1 Pseudomonas sp. NPDC087614
GGCACACCCACCGCCCCACCCGCAGCCTGCCGGCGCCTCCCTCCCGCCATCACCCACCATTCGTTTCAAGCGTTTCGCGCAGCGGTAGTTCAGTCGGTTAGAATACCGGCCTGTCACGCCGGGGGTCGCGGGTTCGAGTCCCGTCCGCTGCGCCATATTCGGTAATCTGGAACACTGAACGCCAGATCACCACAAGAAGCCTGCCTAGTGCGGGCTTTTTGCTGTCTGGCGTTTGCTGTTTATCGGCCCGACTTGAAATGTGGGGCACGTCTACGGTGCAGCATTCTGGCTATGTCGATAGTCACTCACAGCTTCATAGACGGCTTTACGCAGACGATTGATCCCGCCAATGGGCCGATGCGCTTCAATGCCAAACCACGGGTTGAACGATAAGTTGTCGCAGGCCAGATTCAGCGCCGGTGTGTCGAAGTCCTGCGGCGGCAAGGTTATCCGCGCTACGGTTTCGAACGGTGAATCCTGCTCGCGCCATTCGATGCTGGTGTCCTCGATCGGCATGTAATGGTTCGCATCCTGGCGCTGGATCTGCAAGACGAAACACGCAGGCACACGATCCGTCGACAATTGCTGATTCAACGCACTGCGCAAGAAATTTGGCAAGTCGTGGTTCTGCTTGGGCAGCGTGTAGGCGGGGCAATGGTCCGGGTCGGGCGCTACCCGGAACTTCGCATTGGCCTCGCCAAATTTGTAGGGCGATACTGAAAAGTAGGTCGTGTCCGTCGGACTGTCCGGCGGCGGCGACAGTGTGGCCAGTGCGATGAACAAATGGCGGATTTGCCAATTGCGCGGATCCCATCCCGGAAAAAACGCCGTGATCTTTTTGCCGTCAGCCTGAGCCGCCACATTCTGACGGTACTCGGCGACATCACTGACAAAGAAGTTCGGATGGCTGAACATCACGAAGTCCTGTTCGTGTTGTCCTTGGCGGTTCTCCAGCAACTGTTTGCCCGGCACATCGTGCAATTTGATCGCCATGCCCCGTGCGTCACGCATACTGTCGAACTGCGGGTAGGCGTTGCCATTCGATAACCGAATCATCGCCGGCCAGGTTTTACCCGGCTCACTGAACACGCCTTGACGCAGCGCCGGCGGTAGATCCGCCAACACTTGCACTTCAGCCTTCACGCAACCGTGCGCCTTGGCATGCGCGTCACGCAGGTACCGCGTGCCTTCGCGGTGCTGATCGACGATACGCACAGCGGTCTGTATCACCTCCTGAGTCATGCCCGCTTCACCGGGTGGAACCTGCTCCAGCGCCGAAACCGGGCCGCGATGCTGCCAGGCAAACCAGGCCGCGGAGACCGCCCAGCCGAGCAGGCCGATCACAAGCATGATCAGCAAGGTTTTGCCCAGTAGACGTCCCAGCCACAACCAGATTCGCGCCAACATCGATAATTCTTTCTTGTGCGTCGACAGGATCATGGCAATTGCGCCTCCAATGGGCCGCCAAGGACTTTCAGGTATTCGAGCAGCGCCCAGCGCTCTTCGGGCTGCAACAGTCGGCCGATGACGCCGTTACCACGTACGCCGGCGCGAAATTCATGGCCGCTGTTATGGTTGCCGCTGATTCTTGTGTCGAACAGAAAACCGTTGGTGAAGGCTTCGGTGCGATAGCCCAGATGTCGTGGGTCGTACTCGAAGGTGCCTTTATAGAAGGTGGCAGCGCGTTCATCTTGCGGTGACAGCAACTGATAAATACTCGGCACTGAGCCGTTGTGCAGAAACGGCGCAGTAGCCCAGACACCCGCCAGTGGTCGCGCTTTGTAGGCGACTTTTTCACGAACACCGATCGGCAGGCCGAAACCGTCGAGTTGTGGCTTCTCCTGCGGCGTGACCCCGGCCTCGCGATAGGCCCGGTTCTCGACGAATGCGGTGACGTAAGCCAGGCCCTTGGCCACGGATAACTGGCTCAGATCCAGCGGTTCCTTCGGTGTCGGATGAAGTTTTACATCCATGCTCTCCAGTTCTTTGGGGTCCCATTGCAGGGCCGTCAGATCGAAGCGATGGCTGGCGATGTTGTTGGCGGCGTTTGGATCGGTGCCGATGACGTCCACGGGCAACATGTGCAAATGCTGCACCCAGCGTTCGCCTTCCTGAGTCGTGCGTGGAACGTGACACCCGGCGCAGTTTTCGCTGAATAGCGCGCGTCCTTTGGCGGCCAGGGGCTTGTCGATGGGGCCGAATAACGCCTCCGGCCAGGCGGGTGGCTGAAGCTTTTGCAAGGTTTCTTCTATCTTGTGCAGATCGCGCACACGAACGCTTGAGGCATAACGCGCATCGCCTTGCAGTGGCTGGCCGTTGTCATCGAAGAAATTCAGGGTAGCGCCGACACCCAGCGCCTCACCGATGTTGCGTGCCATCGGCTGCTGCGCCGAACCGTTCCATTGCACCCAATCGAAGGTCCACATGTCCCACAACTGCGGGTAGTCCACCGGGGCGTTGGCCACGCGGTAGTTGGCAGGGGATATCGCATCACCGAACGTAGCGTTGGCGATGCGCCCGAATGCATCGGCGCGTCCCGGACCTTCTTCAGTCGGGTAGAGGCCGCGATGGGTGTCGTTCCAGGCGACTCTCAGGAAGGTATTGAGTGAGGTTTGGAAGTCCTTGCGCAGTTGTTCATGGCGCGTGTCGTAATCATTACCCAACACCTGTCGTGCGAAACGCTCGAATTTCCAGGGGTTGTAGTAAGTCGAGGTCAGGCTTGCCACTAGTGCTTGTCCGAAACTGCCGCCACGGAGTGTAGGAACGCTGGAAGGCAAAACATGCTGCGCCGCGCCACCGTCGATGCGCACGGCCTGACCCTTGAAGCGCAATTCACCGGTGTGGCAAGCCGCGCAAGTGATGTCCAGGTAGTGCTCGGAGCTGCCGGGATTTTGGTGTCGGGCAAAGCCTACTGGCAGATTGCCGGGGTTTGTCGGCGTGGCTTTTTGCTGCGGATCGATCAGAAAGCCGAAGCGAGCGAGGTACTCTGGGGAGGCGAAGCGTTGCTCAGAGAAGGGTAATTCCAAGGCCTGGAACCACTCATAGCGCAGCCCTTTGACTTGGGTGCCCTGGGGTGTGAAATAGTAGATTTGCCGCTCTTGCTCAGTCCACTGACTCAGGTAGTGCACCTGTTGGACGGGGGTATAGAAGGGCAATTTCGGATTGGCGACGAAGTACAAAACCAACGCGAGGACGAGTCCCAGCAGTACGACGATCAGGGTCAGCACACGGAATAAGAGGCGCAAGATAAACATCCTTGTCGAGTTGTTGCGCTGTTATGCCTGAGCTTGGTCCTGTGCGGCAAGTGGCCATTACGCCAGATGTTGGGGGAGGGGAGTCGGTCCTTGTCAGGAATAGATGACAGAAGCTTCATCGTGCCTTTGGCCAAATGCGTTTTAGTCCCTGAACTTATCGCAAGATTCCTGCTCTCATGCCGGTAGCCATTGGTCGTGGCGGCCTGATAAGCTCGCGGCTTTACTCGATTGCCCTTTCGGCGCATGAACAAGGAAATAGCATGAAACAGCATCGGTTGGCGGCGGCGGTAGCCCTGGTTAGCCTGGTCCTCGCGGGTTGTGATTCGCAGACCAGCGTAGAGCTGAAAACCCCGGCGCAAAAAGCTTCCTACGGTATCGGCCTGAACATGGGCAAGAGCCTTGCTCAGGAAGGTATGGATGATCTGGACTCCAAAGCCGTAGCCCAGGGCATCGAAGATGCCGTCGGCAAGAAAGAACAGAAGCTGAAAGATGAGGAACTGGTCGAAGCCTTCGCCGCGCTGCAAAAGCGTGCTGAAGAACGTATGGCCAAGATGAGCGAAGAGTCGGCAGCCGCCGGCAAGAAATTCCTCGAGGAAAACGGCAAGAAGGCCGGCGTGACCACCACTGCTTCCGGTCTGCAGTACGAAGTCGTCAAGAAAGCCGACGGCCCACAGCCTAAGCCTACCGACGTCGTGACTGTTCACTACACCGGCAAGCTGACCAACGGCACCGTATTCGACAGCTCCGTCGAGCGCGGTAGCCCGATTGATCTGCCGGTGAGCGGCGTGATTCCGGGTTGGGTTGAAGGTCTGCAACTGATGCACGTTGGCGAGAAGTACAAACTGTACATCCCTAGCGATCTGGCTTATGGCGCACAGTCGCCAAGCCCGGCAATCCCGGCCAACTCGGTTCTGGTGTTCGACCTGGAGCTGCTGGCCATCAAGGATCCAGCCAAAGAAGACGCTGCTGCTGCAAAGTAATCAGCATCGGTTTCAACAACAACGCCTCGCTTATGCGGGGCGTTGTTGCGTCTGGAGGATGGCGAGGGTAAACAGAGCGAACCGATGCCGGTCACGACAGTCATAGCTTTGAGGCTGCCCGCATTAGACGCCCTGAGCTGCCAAGTCAATGAAATATTGGGGTTTTTTATGTGAGTAAAAAACGCCCGATCTGAGCGCGGCCCTTATAAAACGGGGCTCTCAGCGCGCAAATGCAGCTCTGTTCACAAGGTTATCCACAATTTGTGTGGATAACATTTCAACGGGAGGAATAGATGAAAGCTCCGTGGAATTACGCTCGATTCCTGCCCTTGGCCGGCCGCCTGCTGGCTCGCGGTCGCCTGCCGACCTTATTGTTTGCCGTCGCCAGCAAAGGCGCCGCGCAAGGTGATCGGCTCGGCAAACTCAAGGACGATCTGCGTTTGCTCCAGGCATTGTGCCTGGCCTATTGGCGCGGTGAGTACCGCGCGATCAGCCCGAAAGCGTTGATTTCGGTAGTGGCGGGGTTGATGTATTTCCTCAGTCCGGTCGATGCGATACCGGATTTCATCCCGGTATTCGGTATGCTCGACGACATCGCCGTCCTCGCCTGGCTGATGAAAACCCTCGACGATGAACTGACGGCTTTCCGCTTCTGGCGCAAGCGCCAGCAACCGGAAAAACTCGCGGTGGTCGAGCGTCTGCCCGATACCCCCGAGCAACTTCAACTTCAGGGCCCGAAAAAGCCCTGATTCAAGAAGGCCACGTTCAGATAGATCCCCCCCGCGACCTTAGCCGCTGTTAGGATTACACTTCTAGGGAAAAGTGCCGACTCGCTAAGTGTTGTTGTCCTACGGGGTAGTCATGGATATTCAGATAATTGCACGCGATGGCGAACCCGAATATGCGGTTCTGCCATGGGCTCAGTATCAGGCTCTACTGAAAGCAGCAGGCATCAACGAAGCACCGTCGCGGCAGGCTCAAGCACCGCTCGCGGCATCGCCAGACCCGATGCTTCCAGGTCTGGATCAATTACGCAGTTTGCGCGAAGGGAAGGGCATCGCCATTGAGGCGTTGGCCCGCACGGTAGGCATCAGCCCGTCTTACCTGGCCATGATTGAAAGTGGTGAGCGTCAGCCCGACGCCGCGATTCGCCGCAGCTTGGCTTGGGAACTGACGGTGCCCGGGTGGAGGGATGAATCGTGAGTGTACGCATCAGTCGTCAACATTGGGACGGATTGCTGGGGGAACTTGATCAGGCGCGCCGACAGCGCCATCTTCTGACTTATCGGGCTTTGCTCGAACGTTTGCAATTGCCGACGCCGGCGATGCAAACCTTGACCGCCGCACTTGAACATCTCGCGGCACTGGATGCCAAGGCCGAACAACCGCTGCGCAGTTCGCTCGTCATCAGCCAAGGCGCCAGTCGTTTGCCGCGTACCGGGTTTTTTGAATGTGTCGAGCGTCTGGGGCGCTTTTCCGGGCCATCCGATGGCGTCGCTGCAGCGTCTTGGCATGCGTCGGAAGTGGTCAGGGTGTTCGAATACGAGTACCCGGAATCGGCGGAGGCTTGAGTGTTTTTACGACTCAAGGCGCAGGCAAATTACTGGTTGGCGCGTAGGCTGTTTCACTGGTCGTGGTTTGTTCGCCAGCCGCGTGGCTGGCGCTGGCTTGAAGGCCAGTTTGCGCGCATGGCCAACCTTGGCGATGTCGGTGCGCAAAGCTTCTACGGACACATCCTGACCTTTCGCGGCGTAGGGCTGGGAGCGCGTGAAGAGGGCGTGCGCTTACTGCGTCTGGCGGCTTTGGCGGGCGATGGCAAAGCGGCCTACCAAGTCGGCGTCATCAGTTTCGCGGGTACCGCGAGCAAAGCCCCGGATCCTGCTGAAGCCGCACGCTGGTGGGGTATGGCCGCCAAGGCCGGGCATCCATTGGCCGAGCTGAAATTGAAAGAGCTGGGTGCTAGGGATTCAACGCAGTAAATCCATATGTGTCTGATCTATAAACGGGGCGTGAGGAAAACTCACGCCCCGTTTGCGTTTTCGCTTATTGGCTTGGCATCAAAAGCTTTGTTGCAGACTTCTCCTACAGTAATTGCCTACTCGCCTGACTTATTTCTTGAGTGATCCCCCGCAAAGTCCTCGCGCCTAATTTCTGTGCGAGGGAACGCCCATGTTCGACCCGGTCATTCAGTTTATCTCGCACTCAAGCGTGCGTTGATGGAAGCCATCACCCGTATCGAGCAAGCACTCGACCGCTTTCCCGACACCCTCAGTCTTTATCGCGAGCAGCTCAAACACTGGGCCAGCCGTGCGGCCGACACCGTCAGCGATGCCATGGATCTGCCGTCCCTGATGGGTATGGAGCGGTTCATCCGCTTCGGCGACCGCAGTACTGCCGTCAGCAGCAGCGACAACGAGTTTTTCTCCGGCGTCGTCCAGTGCCCGAAGGGCGGGCTGATGCTGATCGAGAGCAAGTTCGAGTCGGTGTACGACATCCCGCTGGGCAACATTGTGGTCGATGTGATGGCCATGGACGGTGGCGAAACGACGCCCATCACCCTGGATGCCGAAGGTAAAGGCAAATTCAAGGGAACGCCGGGCAAGTTCTATCGCGTGCATGTACACAGCGAAGTCACCCCGGAGCAGGTCGAGGCGCTGTTCAAGTCCTATGACGGTTTGACTGGCGAGCTGGATGGCTGGCTGCGCAGCGAGTGGCAGGGTTTCAAGCCGCAGTGGTCGCAGTCGGTGGCGACGGCGGCAGGCAACGGCATGTTGGCCGGGAGCTGGGCGGCGATCGAGGGTGTGTGGGACAGCATCGGATTGCTGTCGGAGATCCTTCAGGATCCGGGCGCCTTTGTGGGGCGGTTAGGCAATGGTGCGACTGATCTGATCAATCTGGCTGCAACGGCTCCCAAAGTCATGGCACAGCTTCAATTGCTGGTTAGTGACGAGGCGGCGCTGTGCTTGCTGCTGCGCACCGCGAGTCTTTGGCTGGAAATGCTGCCGCCCAGTGAACTCGCCGGCAAAACCGCGGAAGCGGCGTCGATGATGATCGTGCAGTTGCTGATCGATGTGCTGATCAGCGTTGTGTTGACTTTCGCCAGCGGTGGCGCAGGGATCGCGTATCTGACGCTGCGTCTGGCGGATCGCGCGGTTCAGTTGCTGTCGGCAGTGAAGCGATTGGTGAAGGCGTTGTTTGGCATCGTCAACGGCTTCATCAAGTACGTTGATCAATACAAAACCGTCGCCGCGCGCGGTATCGCCGCCGGGGTGAAAAAAGGCCGGATGCAACTGCGCTGGAATGCCAGGCGCAACGCCTTGTTGAAGAAAGACGAACATCACGACGACGCCCCTAATCAGGCAAAAAACCCCAACGGTGACAGCGCCGATTGCGTGCCGTCGACCTGCACCAACGGCTGTCCGGTGTCGATGGTCACCGGCGAAGAACTGCTGACCCTCACCGATGGCACCCTCGATGGCTTGCTGGCGTTCGAGTTCACCCGGTTGTACCGCACCAGTGCCGCCGAAATCGATATCGGTCTGGGGTTTGGCTGGAGCCATTCGCTGGCGCATCGGCTGGCGTTCGACGCTGACGAGGTGGTCTGGATTGACCACGAAAACCGCCGTACA
>NZ_JBIUWN010000032.1:0-58266 GCF_044743485.1 Pseudomonas sp. NPDC087614
TCTTTCGGGATCGAAGGAAACTGGGGTTTGGCCTCCGAGGCCGGTTTCTTTTTGGTCGGCATACATGCTCCTTTTCAACATGTTATGCCCGAACATAAAATTTCTGACAATCTCTCGCCAGGTCTGCGGGCTTGAGGCAGTAGACACTCCCTCCCAATCAGTCAGAACCCCGAACACTGCTGCGATACATAAACACCAAAGCCAACCCCAAACAAACCATCGCCAACATCCGGTTAGCGGACAAATCGATAGCCGGGTTACCAAGCCAGCCAAAGTTATCGATCAACATCCCCATCCCGAGCTGCCCGACAATTACCGCCACGGTCGCCACCGCGGTACCCACCCGAGGCACTGCACCGACCATCACGATCATGTACACCACGCCAAACAACGCACCGCTGAGCTGCCATTTCGGCACGTCGAGCAAACTCACCGCGTGGGCCGGTTCGAAGAACACAATCAGCAACCCGGTAACCAGCGCACCCACGGCAAACGTCAGCAAACTACTGCGCAACACCCCAACGGTTTCACCCAGACGCCCATTGATCGCAGCCTGAACACTCAACACCGCGCCCGCTGCAACCACCACGGCCAACAAAATAATCAGATTCATCATCAACCCCGAGCAATCAAGACAAGTGCCGCGACAATCAGCAGCAGCGCCAGCCAACGTTCACCGTTGACCTTTTTACGAACCGCGCCGAACCAGCCAAAGTGGTCGATCAACACACTCTTGCCAACCTGCCCGGAGAGAATCGCGATCATGGTCATGGCGATGCCGATGTGCGGGGTCGCCAGCGTCAGCACCACCACATAGACCGGTCCGAGAACACCTCCGATCAACTGCCAGCGCGGCAATGTGTTCAACGCCGGCCCTTGTTGCTGGCCGCTGAACAACAGGAGCAAAAACAGAATCGCCGAGCCCACGCCGAAAATGCTCAACGTCGCCCACAAATGCCCCACCTGCACACCCAACGGCCCGAGCAACCCGGCCTCTACCGACAACCCCATCCCCGCCAAAATCACCAGCGGCAGCAACAACAAGCGCAACCCCGGTCTGACCGCCGGCGGCGCAACACTCACTTCATCCAACGTCTGCATCACAAACATCCAGGCCAATAAACGATGGCGCGGATTATCGGCTGGCGCTGCTGTGCGATAAATGGGAGCATCCGGACAACACTTTTGCGCAATACGCACAGCAGGGCACCGCATGCACGGGTTTAACGAACTGGGATTCAAAGCGCTAAGGCTGTTTGTGGCCGTACTCGACCACGGCAGTTTTTCCGAAGTCGCCCGCCGCGAAGGCGTGGCGCCCTCATCGATCTCTCGGCAGGTCCAGTTGATGGAGCAGGCGCTCAACCAGCAATTGCTCTACCGCCACACCCGGGCGGTTACGCCAACCGAAGCCGGACGCATGCTCGGCCATCATGCGCGGCTGGTGCTGGTGCAACTGGAAGAAGCCGAGCAGGCGTTGCAGGAACAGCAAAGCGAACCCACGGGCCTGGTGCGAATCAACGCCCCCGTGGTGTTCGGCCAACGCCATCTGACGCCGTGGCTCGGTCAGTTATGCGCGCGCTATCCGAAGCTGCAACTGGATATTCAACAGACTGACCATTACGTCGATCCGCTGCAGGAAGGCGCCGATTTGCTGTTTCGCATCGGCCCTTTGCACGATTCCAGCATGCAAGCGCGGATTCTGGCGCCGCATCGATTCCAGGTCGCCGCCAGCCCCGCTTACCTCAAACGCCACGGCATCCCGCAACATCCGGATGATCTGGCGCAGCATCAGTGCCTGGCCTACAAAGGCGCGACCGGCCAACAGCGCTGGTTTTTTCGCCGTGAGGGGCAAGACTGGACGCCGTATTCGGTCAAAGGCCCGATCACCGGCAACCACGCCGACACCCTCACGCAAGCCGCCGAGCAAGGGTTGGGGCTGGTGATGTTTCCGTCATGGCTGATTGGTGAGGCGGTGCGCGAAGGCACGCTGGTACCGGTACTGAGGCAATATCAGGTCTCCAACAGCCTGGAGCCGCAGCAGATTGCAGTGCTGTGGCCGGGGAGCCGTCGGCTGTCGGTGAAGGTGCGCACAGTCATCGACTTCTTCATCGAATGCTTCGGCGAAATCCCCTATTGGGACAGACCTTAAGCCCTGCACAAAACCCAATGTGGGAGCGGGCTTGCTCGCGAAGACGGTGTGTCAGAGACACAAATACTGAATGTCACGACGCCTTCGCGAGCAAGCCCGCTCCCACAGGTTATGTGTAGCGTTCTAGATACGGAACTGCCCGACCAGTTTGCCCAGTCGCTGGCCCAGATCCGCCAGGCTGCGTGAAGTCTGCGCCCCCAACTGCGTTTCATCCGCCACGTTATCCACCGCCACCGCAATCTGATGCACGCTGCGGTTGATCTCTTCGGCCACCGCCGTTTGCTCTTCGGCAGCGCTGGCAATCTGCGCGTTCATCGAGTTGATTGTCGCAATCAACTCAGCCATCGCATCCAGCGAAGCCCCGGCCTGATTGGCCTGCACCGAGGTGCCATCACCTGCCTCACTGGAACGGCGCATGGCCTCGACCGCCGACTGCGTCCCGGCCTGCAGGCGATCGATCATCCCCTGGATTTCCTGCGTACTGATCTGCGTACGACTGGCCAGCGCCCGCACTTCATCGGCCACCACCGCAAAACCGCGTCCGGCCTCACCGGCCCGCGCCGCTTCAATCGCCGCGTTCAGTGCCAGCAGGTTGGTTTGTTCGGCAATCGAGCGGATCACCCCCAGCACGCCGACAATCGACGACACGTCCTGTTGCAGGCTGTCCAGCGACACGCCACTGCTGCGAATGTCGTCCACCAGCGCATGAATCTGCTTGATGCTGCCGGCCACCACGCGCTTGGCGCTCTGGCCTTCCTCGTCGGTCTGCTGGGCAGCGACGGCAGCGTTTTGCGCACTCTTGGCGACTTCCTGCGCGGCAGCGGACATTTCGTTGATCGCCGTGGCGACCTGATCGGTCTCGTGGCGCTGACGCTCCATCGCTTGATCCGAGCGCTGCGCCTGATCGGACACCTGCGTCACCAACCCGGTCAGTTGCGTGGTCATCTCGGTGATCTGGCGCACCAGACCATGAATCTTGTCGACGAAACGGTTGAACGAGCCGGCCAGTTCGCCGAGTTCATCCTGGCTGGTGATGGTCAGTCGGCGAGTCAGGTCGCCCTCGCCCGCCGCGATGTCATCGAGGTTGGCTTTCATCAAGTTCAGGGGACGCAGAATGGTGTTGGCCAGCAACATCCCCGCCACGGCAATGAGCAACAGCATCACCACAGCCACACCCACGATGCTCAGCACCACGCCTTGCATACGTTCCTGCACCTTGGCTTCGACCACCTCCACCTGCGCCTCGATGCCGTCAAGGTTGACCGAAGAACCGACGGCCATGTCCCACTTCGCCAGGTATTCGGTGTAGCCGAGTTTCGGCACCAGCACCTTGGCATTGCCTGGCAGCGGTGAGCTGTATTGCAGATAGTGGGTGCCGTCCTTCGCCACACTCACCAGACCGCGGTTGACGTAGACGCCGTTTGGATCGCGGTTGTCCTTGAAGCTTTTGCCTACGCCTTCGGGATCATTGGCCTTGAACAGGCGCACGGTCTGGGAGTCGTAACCGAAGAAGTAGCCATCCTTGCCGTAGCGAATACCCGACAACAGTTTGATCGCTTGCGCACGCGCCGCTTCATCGCCGGGAGCGGCGGCGTCGTATAAAGGCTTGATCGCGGTCATGGCCACGGCGACGTAACTTTGCAGCGTGGCTTTGGCGTCGCTGAGCAGACGCTGGCGGGTTTCTTCGACTTCCTTGCTGGCCTGATCCTGAAGGATGAACAGCGTGGTCAGGCTGATCACCAGCGCAAATAGCAACACCGGAAGAACGGCAAGGGAAAGGACTTTAGCCTTGAGACTCAGGCGCATGGGGGGCTCACTCTCTTGGTTTTATTGGCGTGGTTAAAGGCTTTAACGGCACGCCAGATCAAAAGTTGAGCAAACGATTCAATCCCCCCCTGTGGGAGCGGGCCTGCTCGCTCCCGCAGGGGGATTTGTGGTGTTAAAGAACCATCGCCCCGACCCAACCGAACGCCAGCAGTGGCAGGTTGTAGTGCAGGAACGTTGGCACCACGGTGTCCCAGATATGGTGATGCTGGCCGTCGATGTTCAGGCCGGAGGTCGGGCCCAGCGTCGAGTCCGAGGCCGGTGAACCTGCGTCGCCCAGTGCACCGGCGGTGCCGACAATGCACACGGTCGCCAGAGGGCTGAAACCCAATTGCACACACAGCGGCACGAAAATCGCCGCCAGAATCGGCACGGTGGAGAACGACGAGCCGATGCCCATGGTCACCAACAAACCCACCAGCAGCATCAGCAACACACCCACGCCCTTGCTGTGGTTGATCCATGTTGCCGACGATTCGACCAGTGTCTGCACCTGCCCGGTGGCCTTCATCACTTCGGCAAACCCGGAGGCGGCGATCATGATGAACCCGATCATCGCCATCATCTTCATGCCTTGAGTGAACAGGTCATCGGTCTCGCGCCACTTGACGATACCCGAGGCCGAGAAAATCAGAAAACCGGCCAGCGCCCCGATAATCATCGAGTCCAGCAACAACTGAACGACGAATGCCGCCGCAATCGCCACACCGGCCATCATCAGACTCAGCGGGTTGTACTGCACCGCCACTTGCTCGACCTGCTCGATTTTCGCCAGGTTGTAAACGCGCTTCTTGCGGTAGCTGACGAAAGCCATCGCCAGGCCGAACACCATGCCCAATGCCGGAATACCCATGGCGTGGGTGACATTGATGCCGCTGATGTCGACACCGCTGCGGGCAACGTTGGCCAGCAGGATTTCATTAAGGAAGATGTTGCCGAAGCCCACCGGCAGAAACATGTACGGGGTGATCAGACCGAACGTCATCACGCAGGCAATCAATCGGCGATCCAGTTGCAACTTGCTCAGTACATAGAGCAGTGGCGGTACCAGCAGCGGAATAAACGCGATATGGATGGGCAAGATGTTCTGCGAGGCTATCGCGACCATCCACAGCATGCCGATCAGCAGCCATTTGACGTTGCCGCCGTCGGTCGAATGCTGACGGTCAACCATTACCAGAACCTTGTCGGCCAGCGCGTGGGCCAAGCCGGACTTGGCAATCGCCACCGCGAAAGCGCCGAGCAACGCGTAGGACAACGCCACCGTCGCCCCGCCGCCCAGACCGCTATTGAACGCCTTGAGCGTGGCATCAATGCCCAGACCGCCGGTCAGACCGCCGACCAGCGCACCGACGATCAGAGCGATCACTACGTGCACGCGGGACAGACTCAGGATCAGCATCACGCCGACTGCTGCAATCACTGCATTCATTTCACTACCTCAAAATCACTGCGGTGCAACAGCCACCGCCAGACAGGATGAGCCCGCCCACGGAGCACCGGCGGATTTGCAAAGAGGGTCTTATTAGAAGGGCGCGCACTTTGCCGCAGAGTGGCAGCGGTGTCAAAGCCTCCAAACCCGCCAATGGCTGTGACAATCCGCCCTATTGTGTTTTAAGGATAAAGAAAGCCGATTCGCGGCCGCTACAGTGCAAAGTCTCAGATATTTATCGAATAAGGACGTCTCCATGTCGCTCAGACAACTTTCCATCCAATGGAAAATCACCCTGCTCGCCGGGCTTTGCCTGGCCGGTATCGTGACCCTGTTGGTCGGTCTTTCGCTGTACCGCATGGAGCACAGTTCCGAACTGGTGAAGGCTTCAAGTATGGAGATGCTCACCGAGTCGGCTCAGGCGCGCATCGAATCCCAGGGAGAAGTGCAGGCGGCGGGCATTCGCCAGCAGTTCATGGACGCCTATCAATACGGCCACGGTTTCTCGCGACAGGTGTTGTTCCTGCGTGAACAGGCAGAAAAGCGCTTTCTCGATGCCTTCGACCTGCGCGAAGACATGACCCGTCAGGTCAAGTCCGCGCTGCAAGCCAACCCGGATCTGCTTGGCCTGTCGCTGGTGTTCGAAGCCAATGGGCTGGACGGCAAGGACGAACTGTTCGCCGGGCAAGCGGAACTGGGCAGCAACGACAAGGGCCGCTTCGCCCTGTACTGGTCGCAGCCTGTGCCAGGCAAAGTCACGTCGATGGCGTTGCCGGAAAGCGACATGGCCGATACCAGCACCGGCCCCAGTGGCCAAGCGGCCAACGCGTGGTTCACCTGCCCGCGCATGACCCTCAAGCCCTGCGTGATCGAACCGTACTTCTACGTGATCGACGGCCAGAAGGTGCTGATGACCAGCATCGTCTTCCCGCTGATGGTCAACGGCAAGGTCATCGCTTCGCTGTCGGTGGACATCAACCTCAACAGCCTGCAAGCGATCAGTCAGGGCGCGAGCAAAAAGCTCTATGACGGCCAGACCGCCGTGAGCATCATCAGCCCCGCCGGCCTCCTCGCCGGTTACAGTCCGGACGCCGGCAAACTCAGCCAGCGCCTGGACGCCGTCGATACCACCAGCGGCGCCGAACTGCTGCGCCTGCTCGCCTCCAGCAGCAGCGTCAGCAGCCTGCACAGCAAGGGCCTGTTGAAAGTGCTGTCGCCGTTCCAGCCGATCCCGGGCGGGCCGTCGTGGGGTGTATTGCTCGATGTGCCGGAGAAAGTCCTGGTCAGCCGCGCCGAAGCACTCAAACAACAACTGGATGCGAGCAACACCTCGGGCACGCTGATCGAACTGAGCCTCGGCGTGCTGGCCGCGCTGGTTGGCCTGTTGTTGGTGTGGCTGATGGCGCGCAGCGTGACCAAACCGATCCTCGGCGTGGCGCACATGCTGGAAGACATCGCCAGCGGCGAAGGTGATCTGACCCGGCGCCTGGCCTACGACAAGAAGGACGAACTCGGTCAACTGGCCGGTTGGTTCAACCGCTTCCTCGACAAGTTGCAGCCGATCATCGCCGAAGTGAAACGCTCGGTTCAGGACGCGCGCAACACCGCCGACCAGTCCTCGGCCATCGCCTCCCAGACCAGTGCGGGTATGGAGCAGCAGTACCGCCAGGTCGATCAGGTCGCCACCGCGTCCCATGAAATGAGCGCCACCGCCCAGGACGTCGCCCGCAGCGCCGCCCAGGCCGCTGAAGCCGCCAAGGATGCCGATCGCGCGACCCGTGAGGGCCTGACGGTGATCGACCGCACCACGGCGAGCATCGACACACTCGCCAGTGACATGAGCGCTGCGATGGTCCAGGTCGAAGGCCTGGCCGCCAACAGCGAGAAAATCGGCACGGTACTGGAAACCATCCGCGCCATCGCCGAACAGACCAACCTGTTGGCACTCAACGCGGCCATCGAAGCCGCCCGCGCCGGTGAAGCCGGACGCGGTTTCGCCGTGGTCGCTGACGAAGTACGCAACCTCGCCCGCCGCACGCAAGAGTCGGTCGAGGAAACCCGTCAGGTCATCGAGCAGTTGCAGAACGGCACACAGGATGTGGTGGGTTCGATGGGCAACAGCCATCGTCAGGCACAGGGCAGTGTCGAGCAGGTGGGGCAAGCGGTGACAGCGTTGCGCCAGATTGGCGATGCGGTGACGGTGATCAGCGACATGAACCTGCAGATCGCCAGTGCGGCGGAAGAACAGAGCGCCGTGGCTGAGGAAATCAACAACAACGTGGCGACGATTCGTGATGTGACCGAGTCGCTGTCCGGGCAGGCGAATGAATCGGCGCGGGTGAGCCAGTCACTCAATAGCCTGGCCAATCAGCAGCAGGGTTTGATGGATCAGTTCCGGGTCTAAGGCTCACTGCACAACGCAATGTGGAAGCGGGCTCGCTCGCGAAAGCGGTAGTTCAGTCGACATCTTGATTGACTGATCCGCCGCCTTCGCGAGCAAGCCCGCTCCCACAGTGGTTTTATAGCGACCTGCGGTTCAGCGCCGGGGCAACTCGATCACCACCTTCAACCCGCCCCACTCGCTTTCGCCCAGCACCAACAACCCACCCCACGTATCGACGATATCCCGCACGATGCCCAGCCCCAGACCATGCCCCTGCGTCTGCTCATCAAGCCGCGTCCCACGGCTGAACACTTGACCCCGTTGCGCTTGGGGTATGCCCGGCCCGTCATCCTCCACGCTCAGGGCAAAGCCATCAGTACGCTTGATCACACGGAGACGAACCTCGGCATCCGCCCATTTACAAGCGTTGTCCAAGAGGTTGCCGAGCAGCTCCAGCAGGTCTTCCCGATCCCACGGTAATTGCAGCCCCGGTGGCGCTACGTAACTCAACGCCAGATGCTCGCCGTGGATCATGTTCAGGGTCGCCAACAGTCCCGGCAGTTCTGCGTCACAGTCAAACAACGCCCCCGGCAGCGCATCACCGGACAATCGCGCACGGTTGAGCTCGCGATTGAGCCGCTGCTGCACTTGCTCCAGTTGTTCCTTGAGGATCTTGCGTAACTCGGGATGGCCATCGAATTTTTCGCTCGCCGCCAGACTCAACAGCACCGCCAATGGCGTTTTCAGGGCATGCCCCAAGTTGCCCAGTGCATTGCGCGAGCGTTTCAGGCTGTCTTCGGTATGGGCGAGCAAATGGTTGATCTGCGCCACCAACGGTTCGAGTTCAACCGGCACCTGATCATCGAGTTGCGAACGCTGGCCCTGCTGCAATTGGGCGATCTGTTCACGCGCCTTTTCCAGCGGTCGCAAGGCACGGCGCACGGTGAGCCGTTGCAAAAACAGAATCAGCAACAGCCCGAGCACGCCCAAACCCAGTCCGATCTGGCGCATGCGCTGAAAGCTTTCGCGCACCGGGGTGTAATCCTGGGCGACGCTGATCGAGATCGACTGGCCCAGCCGTCGATAGTCCGAACGCAACACCAGCAACTGCTGCCCGTCCGGGCCCAACTGCAGATTGCTGTGCAGGCCTTGGTGTTCGAGCTGCGGCAGGTCCTGATCCCACAACGAACGGGAACGCCAGTGACTGTCGGCAAAATCAATGCGGAAATAGTGCCCGGAGAACGGTCGCTGATAGGCCGGCGACAGGTGCCGCTCATCCAGCTGCAAGCCTTGCGGGCCACGCACCAGCGCCACCAGCAGGCTTTCGCTGTCGTTACGCAAACCGGCCTCGAGATAGCGCTGCAATCCCACCTCGAACAGCCACAGACTGGTTTGCGCCAGCACCACGCCGACCACCACCAGCACGCTGATCAACCCCAGGCTCAAGCGGCGCTGGATTGACCTCACGACGCTTGCCCGCCGAACAGGTAACCCTGGCCGCGACGGGTTTCGATCACGCTTTTGCCGAGCTTGCGGCGCAGGTGATTGACGTGGACTTCAAGAACGTTGGAATCACGCTCGGTCTCACCGTCGTAGAGGTGTTCGGCGAGGTGGCTTTTGGAGAGGATTTGCTCGGGGTGCAGCATGAAATAGCGCAGCAAGCGAAATTCGGCGGCGGTCAGTTGAATGTCGGCGCCGTCGCGAACGACACATTGGCGACCCTCATCCAGATGCAGGCCGGCTGCCTTTAGCGTCGGCTGGTTGGCCTGGCCTTTGGAGCGGCGCAACAACGACTGAATGCGCAAATAAAGCTCTTCGGGATGAAACGGTTTGGTCAGGTAATCGTCGGCACCGGCCTTCAGGCCTTCGATGCGCTCGGCCCAGGAATCGCGTGCCGTGAGGATCAGCACCGGCACCGCCAGGCCACCGGCACGCCATTGCGCCAGCACCTCTAGCCCCGGTACGCCAGGCAAGCCGAGGTCGAGGATGATCAGGTCATAGGGTTCGCTGCGGCCCTGATACACCGCATCCCGACCATCCGCCAGCCAATCCACTGCGTAACCTTGGCGTTGCAGGCCGGCGAGCAACTCGTCGGCCAGCGGTACGTGGTCTTCCACCAAAAGCAAACGCATCGATCAATCTTCCTCGTCTTTCACAAGTTCACCGGTATCAGCCTTCAGGTGCAGCTCTCGCGCCACACCCTCGACGGTCAGCAACTCGACTTCATACATGTAGACGTCGTGCTTCTCTTCCAGCTCGACCTCCAAAAGCTTCGCGCCGGGGTAACGCGCCATTGCCTGATGCAGCACTTGCTCCAGCGGCAAAATCACACCCGCGCGAACCAGGCGCAGCGCTTCGTCCTGATCGAGGTCGCGAGCCATCGCCGTCGAACAAAAAATCACGAGCGCCAACGCCGTGCAACGGGTGGCGCGAACATTAACCTTCATTACTTATCCTGATGATCCCTGAGAACCTGCCCCGTCACCGCGTTCAATTCCAGATCCCATTCCTGCCCCTGCGGATCACGCATTTCAATCTGGTAGATGTACTTGCCGTACTGCTCTTCCAGCTCGGTGTCGGTGATCTCGGAACCCGGATGTCTGGCCAGCGCCGTGGTATTGAGCTTCTCGAAGGAGACGATAGTACCAGCGTCGTGCAGACGCAGGGCTTCATCGGGGCCAAGGTCGCGGGCGTGGGCGATGCTGGCGGTCAAGCCGAAAAGCGAGGCGATGGACAGGGCAGTCAGGGTTTTCATGGGTGACTCCATATTTTTATGTGTTGCAACGCAGGGCACCTTAGCGGGATGAACTTAACTGAAACTGAATTGCCATCATTGTTTCCTCGCTCCCACAGAGGGCCGCCGTGGTTCTATAATCCTTCGCTTGCTAACGATCGAGACCGGTATGACAGCCATCCACATCAAGTTTCCGTCCCTCACCCTCAAGGCCGGCCCCCGGGCCATGGCGCGCATCCGCGCCCAAGGCCTCAACGCTGCTGATGTCGGCACCCTGCCCGGCGCGGCCGGTGGGCCAAAGGCCTTGGGGATTCAGGGGCTGGATCTGGCCTTGTTCGGTGAGTGGCTGCCGAGTGCGCCGCGCGAACGTTCGCTGATCGGTGCGTCAGTGGGTTCCTGGCGCTTCGCCAGCGCCTGCCTGCCGGACGCCGCCGCAGGCATTCGTCGCCTCGGCCACCTGTACGCCGAGCAGAATTTCAACAAAGGCGTGACCATGGCCCAGATCAGTCAGAGCTCGCAGCGCATGCTCAATGACCTGCTCGATGGCCGCGACGACAGCATTCTCAATAACGCCGATTACCGCTTGAACATCATGGTGGTCAAAAGCCAGGGCCGTCTGGCGGACGACCATCGCGCTCAACTCGGGCTGGCACTGGGCTCGGTGATTGCCGATAACCTGCGCGGTCGCGCGCGGCTGTCGCGACATTTCGAACGGCTGATCATCCACGATCCGCGCTTGGCACCGCCGGTGCATGCGCTCAACGATTTCCCGTCGCGCTTCGTCGCGCTCAATGCTGCCAATCTGCGTCAGGCGCTGCTGGCCTCGGGTTCGATTCCGATGATCATGGAAGGCGTGCGCGACCTGCCCGGCGCCGGTGCAGGGACTTTCCGCGACGGCGGTCTGCTCGACTATCACCTTGACCTGCCCTACAGCGGCGACGGCATCGTGCTCTATCCGCACTTCACCGACCGTGTGATTCCGGGCTGGTTCGACAAGACCCTGCCATGGCGCCGGGCCTCGGTGGAGCGCTTGCAAGACGTGTTGTTGCTCGCGCCGTCAAAGGAATATCTGGCACGCCTGCCCTACGGCAAACTGCCCGACCGCAACGACTTCAAGCGCTTCATGGGCGATGCGCCGGGCCGGCAAAAATACTGGCACGCGGCGATGGACGAGAGCCGGCGCCTGGGGGACGAATTCCTCGAACTGGCTGCCAATGGTCGCCTCGCCGAGCGCTTGCTGACCCTTTAGTCAGCAAGGCCAAACACAAGCTGATAAACTCGCCGCCTGCCCGAATCGCTGCGGCGAACGCCATCTGAACAGAGCCGAAACTACTGTGGAAATCTTCAAGGAATTTACATTCGAATCCGCCCATCGCCTGCCGCACGTACCGGACGGCCACAAGTGCGGGCGCCTTCACGGCCACTCGTTCAAAGTGGCGATTCACCTGAGCGGCGACCTCGATCCGCACACAGGCTGGATCCGCGACTTCTCCGAGATCAAAGCGATTTTCAAGCCGCTCTACGAGCGCCTGGATCACAACTACCTGAACGACATTCCCGGCCTGGAAAACCCGACCAGCGAAGTCCTGGCCAAATTCATCTGGAATGAATTGAAACCACTTCTGCCGGAACTGAGCGCGATCCGCATCCACGAAACCTGCACCAGCGGCTGCATCTATCGCGGCGAGTAATTCAATACACATCCCCTTGTAGGCGTTGCCAGAAGCCGCTTCAGGGGATCGGTGTTCATCAAGGATATAGAGAACAGCCTTCGCGGCTGTTTTTTTATGCCTATGCTTTTTTGGCTCCCACCCTGCCAAGAGGACAGGACCATGACGGACTGGCTGCTGGATCAAGTCTTCGACTTCAACGGGCATAGCGTGCGGTTGACTCACAAAACATCGACATCACCATTAAGAGTCAGTCCTTCAATCCATGTATGAAGCCCCCGCTTGATAACATGCCGTGATTTGAACGCCCCTGACTCCTCTAGAATATCTTTCAATATCGGTGAATGCGTAACAACCCAAATCTGCGATCGCTTACTGGCAGAGCTAATCAAACCAGCCAACGATCTGAGCATATCAGGATGAAGGCTGTTATCAGGCTCGTTCAAAACAATAAAAGGAGGCAAAGAACCGGATGTCAGCGCAACGACCAGGCAAATATACTGCAACGTACCGTCAGACAACTCCCACGCATTACTTGTCCGATTACTGTGAGCGAAACGCAAACCAAACGAAACGGTACGCTCGGGCTTTGAAATATCCAAAGTTGCTCCACCGAATGTATCCGCAATCAGTTTTTCAATAACATCAAGATCCTGAACTATATATTTTTGCGTCGCCAAAACAGCAGCGAGATTTGTTCCACAGGAATCAAGCACGGTACCACTAACAGCGTAGCAAGGCTTACGGATGGGTGACTCAATATCAGTCCTGAAACCATGATAAAAACGCCACCCCATTATTTCATGTTTGATACGCAACACCTCGGGAAAACGCTCCGCATCTGTGAGAGAGTTTAATGCCGTTGCCGAGGGAAATAGTCGAATAGAATTAGTCATGTCCAGCATGGCCATTTCTCGACCCATGACTTTCAAGAAACTATTCTCTCTGACCATCAGAATATGAGTTTTTCGCCCATCATAAAACGATAGCTTTTCATTTTTAATTTGCGGTTCAAACTCAAAGCCATCGCCCAATACAATTTTCTCTCCAAAAACATTTTTTTGCGGCACCAAGCCTGCTGTAATTCTATAACTGTAATAGCCATCATCTGGAAAAGTTGAAAAACGCACTTCAAGAATAATTTTTGAGCGTTCGGCACTGCGCTTTGAACTTTCCGAAAGGATCGACTGCATGCCACCTTCCCTAACGATAAACTTTGAGAACTCCCCCGTCGCGGCGGCCTGCACGAGCTTTAGTGCATTATACAAATTGGTCTTCCCAACTCCATTAGCGCCATGAAAAATGTTCAATCCGTCAAGATTAATAAACACATCATCAATAGAGCGATACCCTTTAACTGAAACAGACAAAACTCTCACTACTAAAGCTCCACACAATATTCGCCATTAAACGAGACTACTCGATCAGCCAGCTTTAATATTGACTCGCGATGAGCAACAATGATCACAATGTTAGACGCATTATATTTCTTTATATTTGATATGACTGTACGCTCTGCCGCCTCATCAAGAAACGCGGTACTCTCATCAAAAACAACCACCTTATGATCCCGCAAAAAACTTCTTGCCAGCGCAAGACGTTGGCGCTCTCCTCCCGACAACATTAGACCTCTGTCTCCAATTTCCGTGTCCAGTCCGGACGGTAATCCTTTCAGGAATACCTCAAGATTAGCGAGCTTTAGAACAGCTTCCAGTCTCTCATCCGGTGCATTCTGATCGGCAACTTTTAGATTAAATCTCAGCGTACCGTTGAACAAACCAACCTCTTGGGACACGAAAGAAAACCTGGAATAAAAATCGTGATCAGACAAATCGCCTATCGCAACACCACCATATTTAATTAAACCTGACGATGGCACGTAGAGTCGCATCAGCAATTTGACAATAGTTGACTTACCCACGCCAGACGGGCCAGTGATCGCGACGACTTCACCCGGAGCAAATCGAATTGACAAATCACACAGCACCTTTTCTACAGGTCGGTTAGGGTAAGAGAACCCAACATTACAAAACTCCAGACCATGACCAACGTTCGGAAGTTTATTATTTTTATCAACACGCCGAATTTCGCAAGCGTCAAAATGCTTTAGTAATGGTGCAAACCCACTTAGTGACTCGATCATGCTTCCAACACTCTTTAAAAGAGCGTCGTACGGCTGACAAACCTGAAACATATAGGCTGCAACCATTACTAAATGACCAACACCTATCTCACCGGAAAGCAACCTTAACGAGGACTCATAAATAACCACAAAAAAAACCAATGAAAAAACAACTATCCTGACCACCTCCAGAGAAGTACTTTTCCTATAGAAATCCAACCAAGACTGGTAAACCCCTTCTTGATCTTCGCGAAAAAACCGCAGTAGAAACTCCTCAGCTAAATAAATACGTATCGTCTCAATATTCGAAACAATGCCATGGACAGTTTTAGAACATCCCATTTCCTTCAATATCACAGCTTTGAATAGCTCTGACAAACGACCTATCACTGAAGCGCTAAGAATGGCATATACAAAAACATATAAAAAAATCATAAACATTACGAAAAAATCTTCAAAAAACAGCAACACTACAAACGATACTAATATCTGAACCAAGGACGGCAGCACACCAACCAATAAAGAGCGCACAGTATTATCCATACTCGCAGAAGCACATTGCAACACCTGCGCAAGGTGTGCCGGCCCTTGTACAAGACTCTCATTCGCAGATAAACCAATTGATTTCTTAATAAACATCTCACCAAGATTTATATTAACCCTCTGAATAAACATCATTGTCAACACATCAGACGAATGAGATAACACCTGAGATATAAAAACAACACCAATCACCAAAACCAGAAAGTTCAAGAACTGTTCATGATCACTTGAAGCGACCGCAAGCATCCGTTGAAAAAACATGGGCAACAACCCAAACCCTATCGCGGTAAGAAAAACCAGCGTCACCAAAAAGGCCAAACGACCTGCATCCTTTGATTTCATGGACAACTTTAATAGCTTATAAGCATCGACAAACCCTTTGGCCTTCATTCGAATACTTCCTGAAAGTTAAGCTTGAACAATTCATGAGGTAACAGGGGAAAGGATCGATCACTTGTCATCAGGGATTTCAGGGCTAGGCATTCTCCGGCACTTCCTTTCATCAGACCACAACCTAAAGTGGCCGAACCATGAATCGACCAATACTTACTTTCCAAATCACTATTCAAAGCTTTCTTGAATAGTCGCCGATAAATCAACTCTACGCCCAAGGCTCCGTTGGAAACTGAGAAACTTTCTTTTTTGCCAGGTTCTAAAACACTCGCCTCAAATAATGCACGAACATTGTATTTCTGTAGGAACTCATTGATCATGCAGATATTAAAATGTCTTTTTAAAAAATCTAATACATAAATAATCCCTGCCCCCCCATAAGCCCACCCAAACTCATCTTGAAGTTCTATATTTCGAGGTTTACTTCTCAAATCAGGCCAATTACCACGCTGAGGGTCGAAGCAATTGATTTCCGACATGATCACGCCTTTTATCAATGGCAGGATCGCCCCATCAGGAATATCAAAAACAAGGGCATATACCGCGATCGAATAAGCGACTCCTGCTTGACCATGCGAAAGCCCAGATAATATCTTCTTTGCGTGCCTTGAGATATTGGCAGAAAATATTATCTGCTCACCATCGAGTTCGGATCGCGCTACTAAAACATCGAATAGCGACCTAGCAACATCTCGCCAAACCTCCATCCGTGATAGTTCAAAGTAACAACTTGCAATCACTAGAGCCCCGGCAAGACCATAAACCAATCCCGAACCCATTTTCTTATATTCACATGCATAAATAGACGTGACAATTTTATCGGTTGCAGCGGAAATAGAGGTCAGGTTCCCATCTATAAAAATCGGAGCTATCGAACTCAACCCACCGACATATGCTCCACCTATTGGGGACGAGGAGAGGAACTCACTACCCACCACCATTTCATAATACGCGGAGAGAAACTCCTTATTCTCAGACTCTGACTCGAATAACCCCCCAGTAGAGGCGAGATACCCAAGCCCTCCCGAACCCGAAAACAAATCGAACCCTACCGAAGTTAGCTCAAGATAGCTCTCACTTCTACTGGTAAACAGTAACGGGGGAGATTTTTTATAAAGCATGTGCTTAGCAGTTCTCTTTACTGAAGCGGAAGTCGTGTCTAAAGAAAAACAATTAGAGACTTCTCCATCATCAAAGAAGCCAACCCTATTAAACCTAAAGTTCATATCGACTACTTTTCCAGCCTCTTTATACACGCACTTTAAAAATTCAATCTCGTGACCATACCCATCACTTACTATACGATGCAAATCACTCCTTACACTATCGTACCCACTCACATAGTTAATCAGTTTAATACTTTTCACAGCATGAACTGAACAAACGAAAAGAGCCTTTGCACTAGACGTAAACCTTGGGACATCCCCAAGAAAACAGGCTTCAACCTCAGCCTTTAAGAGAGCGGGCTCAGCCCGATAATCTTCGATTGATCCGAGGCAGGACTCGATATAGTTTTTTCGCCCTTCATTACTCTTTAGAAGTAGCGGATGAAAAGACGCCTCAATCACCAAGCAATAATTAGCCGTGTCTCTCAATATCATTCTATTTTTAAGATTAGAAGCTTGATTAAAAACCTCACAAACCGCTGATACTCAGCAGTTATAATTTTATAGCACTCCACACAGCCAGCAACCATACAATCAATATAGTCCATCGGAATCTGTACACAACCATCAAACACTACCGCGTTCGGATTTTTGTTCAAAGATGCTTTTCCAATGATTTCTTTCCGAAATATATTTCCTATCCCCGCGTGCTCGGTGTCGGCAAGTCCATCTGTGTATTTAATAACATTCGGCACAAGCCCAGTTCTAGCTATTGCCGAACGAGACGCGTCAACATAGACATGATGAAATACTGCTTCCAAGTCAACCGGCACAGGATTTCCATGATGAGTTACTATATTTTCATAATGAAGATCGGTAACCCCTAACGAAGCAACTGCGGCAATCAAATAGCCTGCTAACTTATAATAGTTCTCTACCTCCGCTTGGCTCTTCAAAGGAACCTGATCACACCACTTCACCCATCCGAAATCCTGCCCCGATATATATTCAGGAAACTCCCAGCCTTGGATATCACATTGATCCTTAAAGAAATCCCCAAGAAACTCGCTTGTTTTCCTTTCCAGTTCCAGGTCGCGCAATTTCAAGGCAAAGGCGGGGCATCCCCGTACGTAAAATAGAGCGACATTTTTATTTCCATCGTGACTTTCATCCCCGAGCAAAAACACATCACTCACTTCATGAGCGTCCGCCAGAAAACCAGTCCGTAGCAATTCCGGAAGCGACTGAACAAAAGCCCCCTTTACTAAGGAAAAGTTTTCCAACTCATCCGCAAAAAGTTTATCTAGCAAGTACTGCAGTGATTCATATTTACTCAAAAATTCTAGATACAACTCATCCTTCTCTAAAAAATCCTCGTACGTCATACTGACGCCGAGATCTTCATTGACATGCGAAACTTCTGCCTCAATGGTTTGCCGAACATAACTTTCCACCTTGTTCGCAACATGTATAGCAAACGCATTAGCCAGTTTTTTATCGAACAAAGAAGCAAGATCGAACTCTTTACTCTTATACAGTTCATTCAGATAATCATTTACTAAAACTCTATGCGCTCCGAAATAAGTCGACATGGATTCAACTTTTGAAAAACCACTCATCAACATTTCCTTATGTCAAATAAAATACCGCCTTTCGGCGGTTTGCGACTAGTTAAAGACAACTACATTGGCACTTGGCACCAGCCCATAACACGTCCCGCTTTTTATTGATTTTGGCGAGTAGGAAGCATAGCAACACCTGCTGAAGCATTGAGTACAGTTACTTGTCGCCGGCCCCGTGTGTACAGGTCTTGTAAGCTCCATTCCAGGGGGAGTATTTTCAATTTGCAAAAGAAGTGGATCTACATACATTTTTACGAAGGCAGCACTCATCATGACGCCATCCGCCCGAATAACATTTTTAATAGATTCAATATCGACACTACGATTACTCATCTTACGTCCTTGTATTGCCATTAGAATGCTTTGAAAAATTGAGAATCATTTGGAGCTATAGATATATTGGATCAAACCTTTACGGTCAATAAATTCGAAGCAGGAACAGGACTAATATCCTGTAGGACTATTCCAGTGGGGCCATAGGAACAATCCAGACTCAATTCAAAATATTAAGTTCTTTCATACAAGAAATTGACAGAACAAAACGTCAAGATGACAGCTCACCCCAATAGTTGTTAATCCAACAACTATCAATTCATATAGTTCTCAAGCATTGGAAATAGCTATTCAAACTTGGTTCGAACTCTGCAACCTTCCCCGCCTCTCTCTCATTCCAGCAAGGAACGCCCTATGGCGCAGAGCGATGCCGGCAACGATCCCCCCCTCAGCGAAGTCCCCAAAGTGGCGATTCACCTAAGCGGCGACCTCGATCCGCACACGGGCTGGATCCGCATCCACGAAACCTGCACCCGTGGCTGCATCTATCGCGGCGAGTTATCCATGAAGAACACTGAAATTCCTGTAGGGACGGGCAAGCCCGCGCACAGGGGTGATGCATGACGAATTCATAAATCACAGGCAAAAAAAAACCGCAGTGGGCGATACCCATGCAGTTCTGTTGAATCGTTCGATGTTCGTTAAGGTGGTAACCCCACCAGCCACACCCCGGCACACAATGTTCCCGCTGTGGCTGCTTCCTTCCGGATCTGACCAGGTTCACGGGTAATCGTTGCGGGGGGACCGATGGGGTCACCATAACGACACTCACCTGTCGGCGAGCCGCGCCATTGTACCTATCTGAGACGAAGTTACAACCGTTGGTTTCAGATAAAAAACATGAAGAGGTTCAAGCACTTGCTATTGCGCTTGCAACACCTCATCCGCCCTGCCGCCCTCTTGCTGGATCACCAGGTGAATGAAGTGCAGCTTGGCAATCGCCGCCGCCGGCAACACGAACGGGTAGAAGTCCGGCTGACCCATGCTGCGTGACAATTCGTTGAGCATGCCGGCCAGTTCTATCCAGGCGTTGACGAACGACAGAAACGCCCCGCCGCCAGGATGTTCAGGTTCGTACAGAGTGCTTGGCGCAAATGGCTGGTAGTCGAAGTCCATTTCCCGCGCACTCATGCCAAAACCCAGCGCAGTGTCCACTGCGTCCATCATGTGCAGGTAATGCGCCCAGGTTTCCGCCCAGTCTTCCCAAGGGTGCATGGTCGCGTAGGCACTGACGTAATGCTGCGGCCAGTCCAGTGGGGCGCCTTGTTGATAGTGGTGGTCAAGTGCCTCGGCATAGCTGGCGCGCTCGTCGCCAAACAGGTTGCGGAATGATTGGAGCCATGGACCGTTAGCGATCAGCCGATCCCAGTAGTAGTGCCCAACCTCGTGGCGAAAATGCCCCAGCAGCGTGCGATAGGGCTCATGCATTTGCGCCCTCACCCGCTCGCGATGGGCGTCGTCGGCTTCTTTGATGTCGAGGGTGATCAGGCCGCTCGCGTGGCCGGTCATTGGTGAATTGCCTTCGAGGTCGACGCCGATGAAATCGAAGGCCAGTCCGGTTTCTTCACTCACCGTTTTCGGGATGACCTGCAAGCCGAGGGTGATCAGTTGTGCCACCAGGCGGCGCTTGGCCGTTTCCACCTTGCGCCACAGTTCGGGGTTTTCAGAAACCGAAAGATCGGGAATCGTGCGATTGAGGCTGCAGGCAACACACAGGAGGTCGCGACCGTTGTCCGGCAGCAACCAGTTGCACGCCGCAGGCGTATCGAGATTGGCACAACGACGGAACAGTCCCGCCTCGGGATCGGCATCCAGCGTCCAGGAGCCTTCCTGCGGCCCCGGTTGCAGCGAGGTCAGGCGACTTTGTTCAGACTGATAACCGAGCAATGCGCTGCAAGCCAGGCACTGACTGTTGCGAAAGAACAGTGACTGACCGCAGCGACACGGCCAGACTTTGCTGTTGCGTGAAGATTCGCCCATGAACGGCGCGACGATGCGAGAACTGAGTTGCTCGAAAAAGCGGTACATGGCGATCTCTCCTTGGGGCTTGCCAAGACTAGATCATTCCCGCCCAAAGATCGTTCCCACGCAGAGCGTCACTAGTGTCCGGTAAAACCTGTTTCATAGCAGAAGGCAGCCTTGAGCTGCCTTCTGCTCCGTTCGCTTCTGCCTTCGATGTTCAAGATGTTCGATGCTTGATGGCCGTTCGAACAACGTGTGGGCTAGCCGAATGACGAAGCTGGAAATAGCCCAGAGCCACCTGACCGGCGCTGATAAAGGTGCAGCAAGAGGTACGTGATCAAAGCGCTGTATATCTGAAGACGAACGGCATTTTCGGAGAACTTGAAGCATCTGTGCAAATCGGGTGCTGCTGAACATAGGCGAAAATCGAGCCTGAAAAACCTGATTATTGCTCAGGAAGCAGGCACAGCAAGGGGGAGCAAGCTCCCCCTTCAGTTTTTACCGGACACTAGTGACGCAATGCGTGGGAACGAGAGGTCAGACGGAGAGGCCACAGCCCTTCAGGAACGCGATAAATGCCTCCTCATCCATCACCTTCACCCCAAGCTCATTGGCCTTGGTCAGCTTGGAGCCAGCGCCTGGGCCGGCCACCACGCAATGCGTCTTCGCCGACACCGAACCGGCCACCTTCGCCCCAAGGCTTTCCAGATGTTCCTTGGCGACATCGCGGCTCATCAACTCGACCTTGCCCGTCAGCACCCAAGTCTGCCCGGACAGCGGCAAACCTTCGACGACCTTCTTCTCGCTGTGCCAGTGCATGCCGAAATCACGCAGTTGCTTCTCGGCCTCTTCGGCCAGTTGGCGATGCTGCGGCAGCGCAAAAAACTCACGTACCGAATTGGCCTGTTTCTCCGGCAATGCCTGACGCATGTCCAGCCAGTCGGCGCTCATTACCGCGTCGAGCGAGCCAAACCTGTCTGCCAGCTTCTGCGCCCCGCCTGGGCCGACCGAAGGAATGTGCAGCTTGTCGAGGAAGCCGCCCAGCGTAGTGCTGGCGGCAAACTCGGCGCCCAGTTCGCCCTGATCCTGAATCTGCAAACCATGCCCGAGCAATTCGCCGATCACCTGCTGGTTGTGCGCATCTTCAAAGAAGCTGTGAATCTCGTGTGCCACTTCCAGGCCGACATCCGGCAGATAGGTCAGCACCTGCGGCAACGCCTGTTGTACGCGCTCCAGCGAACCCAGCGAACGCGCCAGTACCTTGGCCGTTTCTTCACCAACATCGGGAATGCCCAGGGCATAGATGAAACGCGCCAGCCCCGGCTTCTTGCTGTCTTCAATGGCCGCGAGCAGTTTGTTGCCGGACACCTCGGCAAAGCCTTCCAGATCGACGATGTCATCAAACTTCAGCGCGTATAAATCGGCCGGCGAACTGACCAGGCCTTCATCGACCAATTGCTCGACGCTCTTGTCGCCGAGGCCTTCAATGTCCATCGCACGACGCGAGACGAAGTGAATGATCGCCTGCTTCAATTGCGCGCCACAGGCCAGGCGCCCCACGCAGCGATACACCGCGCCTTCGCTGACGGTTTCCTTGCCCTTGCTGCGCTTGATCAGTTGCGTGCGCTCAACGTGGGAGCCGCACACCGGACAGCTCTCCGGAATCGCCACAGGTCGTGCATTGTCCGGACGGCGTTCGGTGACCACTTGCACCACTTGCGGAATCACATCACCGGCACGACGGATAATCACGGTGTCGCCGATCATCAGGCCCAGCCGCGCGACTTCGTCCATGTTGTGCAGCGTTGCATTGGCCACGGTGACGCCCGCGACCTTGACCGGTTTCAGGCGCGCCACCGGAGTGACGGCGCCGGTACGGCCAACCTGGAATTCCACATCGAGCAACTCGGTGAGCTCTTCCATCGCCGGGAATTTATGCGCGATCGCCCAACGCGGTTCGCGGGCGCGGAAGCCCAGTTCACGCTGATCGGCAATGCTGTTGACCTTGAACACCACACCGTCGATTTCGTAAGTCAGCGAGCTGCGTCGCTCACCGATGTCGCGGTAGTAATCCAGGCACTCACCGATGCCTTTGGCCAGTTTCAGCTCGTGGCTGATCGGCATGCCCCACTTTTGCAATTGCTTGAGGTTGCCGATGTGGGTGTCGGAAATATCGTGGGAGACCTGACCGATGCCGTAGCAGCAGAACTCCAACGGACGGTTGGCGGTGATCTTCGAATCCAGCTGACGCAGGCTGCCGGCAGCGGCGTTGCGCGGGTTGGCGAAGGTCTTGCCACCGATGTCCAGTTGCGAGGCGTTGAGGCGCTCGAAACCGGCCTTGGACATGAACACTTCACCGCGCACTTCCAGGGTCGCCGGCCAGCCTTCGCCGTGCAGCTTCAGGGGAATGTTGCGCACGGTGCGCACGTTGACGCTGATGTCTTCGCCGGTGGTGCCGTCACCGCGTGTGGCGCCACGAACCAGCAGGCCGTCCTGATACAGCAGACTGACCGCCAGGCCATCGAGCTTCGGCTCGCAGCTGTACTCCACCGCCGAGCCACCGCCGAACAGATCGCCAGCCGGCAGATCCAGACCTTCAGTGACGCGGCGATCAAACTCGCGCATATCGGTTTCTTCGAAGGCGTTGCCGAGGCTGAGCATCGGTACTTCGTGGCGCACCTGAGTGAACGCCGTCAGCGCCACACTGCCGACACGCTGGGTCGGCGAGTCACGGGTGATCAACTGCGGGTTGGCTGCTTCCAGAGCCTTGAGCTCGTGGAACAACCGGTCGTACTCGGCATCCGGAATGCTCGGCTCGTCGAGGACGTGGTAACGGTAGTTGTGCTGATCCAGCTCAGCGCGCAGCGCTAGAATGCGGTTTTGGGCGGCGGTCATGGGTGTTCTCTCATAAAGCAAAAGAGCAGCCGAGGCTGCTCAATCTATTTTGCCGATTGCCTCTTTATAACGAGGCAATCTTTTCAATCAACGCTTATGGGTCAGGGCGCGGCGCTCGAACTCGACGATGCGCTGACGGTAATGCTCGATGGTCTGCGCGGTCAGGACGCTGCGTTGGTCATCCTTGAGTTCACCGTTCAGTTCCTGGGACAGCTTGCGGGCAGCGGCCACCATCACGTCGAAGGCCTGCTTCGGATGACGCGGGCCAGGCAGACCGAGGAAAAAGCTCACCGCCGGGGTGCTGAAATGATCGATGTCGTCCAGATCAAAGATGCCCGGCTTGACCGCATTGGCCATGGAGAACAGCACCTCACCGTTGCCAGCCATGCTTTCGTGACGGTGGAAAATATCCATCTCACCAAAACGCAGACCGCTTTCCAGAATATTCTGCAACAGCGCTGGGCCTCTGAAACCGGCAGCGTCGCGGCAGATCACGCTGATCACCAGAACCTCTTCGGCTTGCGGTTGATCCTTGTCACTGACCACCGGTGCAGCCTTGGCATCATTGGCGAAGTCTTCACGACTGCTGAAGCTCGGGCCGCCGTCCAGATCCAGGTCAAGGTTCAGGTCGCCCTGGGCCGGACCGTTGCTGCCACGCTTGCCACGCTTGGAGCCGGATTCGCGAGGCTCGCGTGCTTCGCGGGCCGGCATGCTCACCGACGGCAGATCGTGCTCGTCCAGTTGTGGCTCTTTATGGGTGTCCAGAACGCGGGCCGGGCCCAACAGCTCGGCGCTGGTGTCCTCGTCCGGCAGATTCGACAGACTTCGATCAAGACGGAATTTCAGTTTTCCCTTGCCGCCGCGCATCCGGCGCCAGCCATCGAAAAGAATACCGGCTATCACAATGATGCCGAGGACGATCAGCCACTCGCGCAGACCGATTTCCATGTAATCCCGTGCCTCTATAAAAAATGCTGAAAAATAAGGGGTTTACACTGTGCAAACCGCTTTAAAACGTGGCGCCAACTCTATGTTCTGACAGGTGTTTTGCCCACGTATACGAAAAATTGACATTAAACTAGCACGATCAAAGGCTTCGCAGCTACAAGCTTTAAGCTCCAGGCTGCAAGCCGCTTCACTTGCCGCTTGAAGCTTGCAACTCGCCGCTGCGCCGCTAGGCGTCCACCATCGCCATCGCCATCGCCTCCTCGACATCCACAGCTACCAGTCGCGAACAACCCGGTTCATGCATCGTCACACCCATCAACTGCTCGGCCATTTCCATGGCGATCTTGTTGTGAGTGATATAGATGAACTGCACCGTCTGAGACATCTCCTTAACCAATCGTGCGTAGCGTCCAACGTTAGCGTCATCCAGTGGCGCGTCAACTTCATCGAGCATGCAGAACGGCGCCGGGTTCAACTTGAAGATCGCAAAAACCAGTGCCAGCGCGGTCAGGGCTTTTTCCCCGCCGGAGAGCAAATGGATGGTGCTGTTCTTCTTTCCTGGCGGCTGCGCCATGATCGTTACCCCTGTATCGAGTAGATCTTCGCCCGTCAGTTCCAAATACGCGCGCCCGCCACCGAAAACTTTTGGAAAAAGCGCCTGTAAACCGCCATTGATCTGATCAAAGGTATCTTTGAAACGGTTGCGGGTTTCCTTGTCGATCTTGCGAATAACGTTTTCCAGCGTCTCCAGTGCCTCGACCAGATCGGCATCCTGAGCATCCAGATAACGTTTACGCTCGGATTGTTGCGTGTATTCGTCGATGGCCGCGAGGTTGATCGCACCCAGACGCTGAATCCGGGCATTGATCCGTTCGAGTTCCTCTTCGGCTTCGCGTTCACTGGCTTGTGCCGTTAATGTCGCGAGCACGCCATTGAGATCGTAGCCATCTTCGAGCAGTTGATCCTGCAGAGCCTTGCGGCGCACGGTCAGGGCTTGCCATTCCATGCGCTGCTGTTCGAGCTGGCCACGGATCAACTGCGATTGCTGCTCGGCTTGCGTCCGGCGTTTTTCCGCTTCGCGCAATTCACGGTCGGCATCTTCCAGGGCGATTTGCGCAGTCTTGAGTTCTTCGTCGACGGTCATGCGCTTGTCGAGCAGCTCTTCGAGTTTCAGGCGCAGTTCTTCCAGAGGGGCCTCACCCTCCTCCAGATTCAGACTCAACTGTTCGCGCTTTTCGGTCAGACGCTCGGCCTGCATTTCCAGACGCTCCAGCGCCTGGCGCGTGGAGTCATGCTGCGCGCGCAACGAGCCGAGCCGCACGGCCAATTGATGCGCATGGTCCTTGTGCTGCCGCGCTTCCTGACGCACGCGGTCGAGGCGCTCGCGCAAGCTGTCGCGCTGGGCCAGCAGCAACTCGCGTTGCTCGGTGTCCAGCGCCATGGCGTCGAGGGCGTCCTGCAATTGCATGCGCGCTTCGCCTATTTGCTCATGCTCAAGCTCACGCTGTTCGCCGAGCTCGATCAGCTCTTCATCGAGACGGGTACGGCGCAGCGTGAGTTGTTCGGCCTTGGCTTTGCCGGCGGACAACTGGGCTTTCAATTCACCTTGCTGACGGGCTTCGTCTTGCAGCAAGCGACGTAAATGTTCGCGACCGTTTTCCTGCTGACGCTGTTGCGCGCGCAGGGTTTGCAAACGGGTTTCCATCGCCTCGACCGTGGCTTCACGCTCTTCACGTTCGAGATGCAGCGTCTCGATTTCCTGGCCACGGGCAAGCATGCCGCTTTCGGCTTCGCTGGCACGGCGCACGCGCAGGAAATGCCGACCGACCCAGTATCCATCACGACTGATCAGGCTCTGCCCGGCGCTCAACTGACCGCGCAAGGCCAAGGCCTGCTCCAGACTGTCGACCGGTTTGACCTGACTGAGCCATGGCGACAGGTCAATCTGCGCCTCGACCTTGTCCAGCAAGCTGCCCGCCACTCGCACGCCATCGGTGCCGGGGCTGAGCAGGCGCAAATCGCCCTGAGTGAAGCCGGACAAATCAAAACCGTTGAAATCATCCACCAGCACCGCTTGCAGGTCGGCGCCGAGCACGGTTTCCACCGCCAACTCCCAACCGGCCTCGACCTTCAGGCCTTCGGCCAGACGCGGTCGTTCGGCCAGGTTGTGCTCCTTCAGCCATTCAGCCGTGCCGGTGCCCGGATCGAGCGCGGCTTGCTGCAAGGCTTCCAGCGAGGCCAACCGGCCATTCAAACGCTGCAAATCGCCCTGCGCCTGTTGCTGCGCGGTCAACGCTTGCTGCAACTCCTGGCGCAGTTGCTCAAGCTTTTCGACCTGAGCCTCTTCGCTGGTCTGCAAATCTTCAAGCGTCGCTTCGGACTCGGCGAGTTGTTCGTTGAGCGCAATGATCGCCGCGTCTTCCGGATCGGCCGACAGCAATGCACGCTCTTCGCCGAGGCGCTTTTGCCGATCGGCCAGACGCTCCATGCTGGTTTCCAGCTGCTGGATGCGCGACTGCTGGACTTCAGCCTGACGGCGCGGTTCGGCGGCGGTCAGGTTGAAGGTGTCCCACTGCTCCTGCCAGCCGTGCATGACGGTTTCGGAATCTTCCAGCGCGGCGGCAGCCTCTTCGGCGGCGGCGCTGGTGACTTCCTGCTCGGGGGTGAGCATGTCCAGCTCTTCACCGAGGGTCAGCAGCAACGTGCGGTCGTGGCCCAGGTGCGATTCGGTTTCCAGACGCGCGCGCTCGGCTTCTTTCAAGTCGTCCTGCAATTGACGCAAACGTTGCTGGCCGTGCTGGATGCTCTGCTCGACCCGGGCGATGTCGCCGCCGACCGAATAGAAGCGTCCCTGCACCAGATTGAAGCGTTCGGACAGGTCATGATGCCCGTCGCGCAGGCGCTCGATAGCGGCGTCGGCGTTACGTTGCTCGGCGACCAGCGCTTCGAAACTGATTTCCTGGGTGCCGATGATCGACTCGCGCTGGCCAACCTGATCGTTCAGATCCTGCCAGCGCAGGGCCGACAGTTGCGCCTTGAGCTGACGCTCCTCGGCTTTGAATTCCTGATACTTCTTGGCGGCCTCGGCCTGGCGGTGCAAGCGCTCGAGTTGACGCTCGAGTTCTTCGCGCAGGTCGGTCAGGCGGGCAAGGTTTTCGTGGGTGCGGCGGATGCGGTTTTCGGTCTCGCGCCGACGCTCCTTGTACTTGGAAATGCCGGCCGCTTCTTCGATGAAGTTGCGCAGATCTTCAGGCTTGGACTCGATCAGCTTGGAGATCATCCCCTGCTCGATGATCGAGTAGCTGCGCGGGCCGAGGCCGGTGCCGAGGAAGATGTCGGTGATGTCGCGACGACGGCATTTGGTGCCGTTGAGGTAATAAGTCGTCTGGCTGTCGCGGGTCACTTTGCGACGAATGGAAATCTCCGCGTAAGCGGCGTATTCGCCCAGCAGCGTGCCGTCGGAGTTGTCGAACACCAACTCGATGCTCGCCTGACTCACCGGTTTACGGCTGGTCGAGCCGTTGAAGATGACGTCGGTCATCGACTCGCCACGCAGGTTCTTCGCCGAACTTTCGCCCATCACCCAGCGTACGGCGTCGATGATGTTCGACTTGCCGCAACCGTTCGGCCCGACGACCGCCGCCATGTTACTGGGGAAGTTCACCGTGGTCGGGTCGACGAAGGATTTGAATCCCGCCAGTTTGATGCACTTGAGCCGCACGCTTAGGCGACCGTCAGGGCGGACACCACCAGATCGCAACTGCGCTGGGCGTAAGCCGTCAGCACGATGCGGATCTGCGGCAGATCACGGGCAAGCACGGCGGCCAGCAAGCGCTCGAACAGTTCGAGGAACTCGCTCATCTCGGCCTTGCGCTGCTCGAGGGCGAGGAAGTAGGCGCGGCTCATCGCCGGTTGCAGGTTCTCGACGGTCTCTTGCAGGTACGGGTTGTTGGCAAACGGATAGGCCGCGCGCATCACGGCGAAACTGTCATCGACGAAGGTACGGATGTCCTGACGCTCGTAGCTGGCGGTCAGGCGCTGCTGGATCTGCACGAACGGCGCCATGTCGGCCTGGTCTTGCCAGCCGTTGGCCACCGAGTTGCCGAGCAGGATGTACAGCTCGCTCATCAGCGTGCACAGGCTCTGCACCTTGTGCGCCGTCAACTCGGTGACGTGCGCGCCACGGCGCGGCAGGATCGCGATCAGGTGGCGGCGTTCGAGGATCAACAAGGCTTCGCGAACGGATCCGCGGCTGACATTGAGTGCCAGCGTGACCTTCTGTTCCTGGATGCGCTCTCCCGGCTTCATTTCGCCACGAATGATGCGTTCGGCGAGGTGGTGAGCAATTTGCTCGGCGAGGCTGTCCGGCGCCTTGAACGTCATGGTTGTCCTTCAAACTCTATCGATCTGCACAAGCGGCGCAGTGTAGCGCAAATGCACGGTCATGGCGGAGTGCCCACTCAGCGGTTTTTGGCACGAATCCCGCAAAAAAGCAGAGGATCCAATGAGGGTCAATACTGAATAGACACGTTGCTGATCGACGAAACGCATTTTCCTGACCTTTAAGTCAGAAAACCATTGACCGAAAAGTCAGACCTGCTAAATTCGGTTCACGTCGGTTAACAACAATAATGAGTCTGCGAGGCCTTCCGTGATCCAGTTTTTACTTAACCAGGAACTCCGTAGCGAGCACGCCCTGGACCCGAATCTGACCGTGCTCAATTACCTGCGTGAGCACGTCGGCAAATCCGGCACCAAAGAAGGATGCGCCAGCGGTGATTGCGGCGCTTGCACCGTAGTAGTCGGCGAGTTGCAAACGGATGACGCTGGCCGCGAACACATTCGTTATCGCAGCCTCAACTCGTGCCTGACGTTCGTGTCGTCGCTGCACGGCAAGCAACTGATCAGCGTCGAAGACCTCAAGCACCAAGGCGAACTGCACAGCGTGCAGAAAGCCATGGTCGAGTGCCACGGCTCGCAGTGCGGTTTCTGCACCCCCGGTTTCGTCATGTCGTTGTTCGCCCTGCAAAAGAACAGCAATGCACCGGATCATGCCAAAGCCCACGAAGCACTGGCCGGCAACCTCTGCCGTTGCACCGGCTACCGGCCGATCCTCGCCGCTGCCGAACAATCGTGCTGTGGCAAGCAACCGGACCAGTTCGACGCCCGCGAAGCCGAAACCATCGCCCGCCTCAAAGCCATTGCCCCCACCGATATCGGCGAACTCAACAGCGGCGACAAGCGCTGCCTGGTGCCGCTGACCGTGTCCGATCTGGCCGACCTCTACGACGCCTACCCGCAAGCCCGACTGCTGGCCGGCGGCACCGATCTGGCGCTGGAAGTCACGCAGTTCCACCGCACCCTGCCGGTGATGATTTATGTCGGCAATGTCGCAGAAATGAAGCGCATCGAAACCTTCGACGACCGCATCGAAATCGGCGCCGCCACCGCCCTCTCCGACTGCTATGAAGCACTGAACGCCGAGTACCCGGACTTCGGCGAACTGCTGCACCGCTTCGCCTCTCTGCAAATCCGCAATCAGGGCACCCTCGGCGGCAACATCGGCAACGCCTCGCCCATCGGTGACTCACCGCCCCTGCTGATCGCCCTCGGTGCGCAGATCATGCTGTGCAAAGGTGACACCCGGCGCACGTTGAATCTTGAGGACTACTTCATCGACTACCGTGTCACGGCGCGTCAGGAAAGCGAGTTCATCGAGAAGATCATCGTCCCGCGTGCCAGCGCCGAGCAGCTGTTCCGCGCCTACAAAGTGTCGAAACGTCTGGACGACGACATCTCTGCCGTCTGCGCCGCGTTCAACCTGCGCGTCGAAAACGGCGTGATCACTGACGCCCGCGTCGCCTTCGGCGGCATGGCGGCGATCCCGAAACGCGCCGCCCATTGCGAAGCCGTGTTGCTCGGCCAGCCGTTCAACAACGCCGTGGTCGAACGCGCCTGCGCCGCGCTGGCCGAGGACTTCACACCGCTCTCGGATTTCCGCGCCAGCAAGGAATATCGCCTGCTCAGCGCGCAGAACCTGCTGCGCAAATACTTCATCGAACTGCAAACACCGCACATCGAGACTCGGGTGACCGCTTATGTCTAACCATCACGCCGTAGAGAAGACCCAAGCTGAACTGGCTGAACTGTTCGCCAAAGACCTGACCACCGGTGTCGGCCGTAGCGTGAAACACGACAGCGCCGCCAAGCATGTGTCCGGTGAAGCGCAGTACATCGATGATCGCCTGGAATTCCCCAACCAGTTGCACCTGTACGCACGCCTGTCGGACCGCGCCCACGCGAAAATCATCAGCATCGACACCAAGCCTTGCTATGAATTCGAAGGCGTACGCATCGCCATCACCCACCAGGACGTGCCGGGCCTGAAAGACATCGGCCCGCTGATGCCGGGCGATCCGTTGTTGGCCATCGATGATGTGCAGTTCGTCGGTCAACCGGTGCTGGCCGTCGCCGCGAAAGATCTGGAAACCGCGCGCAAAGCGGCAATGGCCGCGATCATCGAATACGAAGACCTGGAGCCGGTGCTGGATGTGGTCGAAGCCCTGCGCAAACGCCACTTCGTGCTCGACAGCCACACCCACCAGCGCGGCGATTCGGCCGGTGCTTTGGCCACTGCCGAACACCGCATTCAAGGCACGCTGCACATCGGCGGCCAGGAACACTTTTACCTGGAGACGCAGATCTCCTCGGTAATGCCGACCGAAGACGGCGGCATGATCGTCTACTGCTCGACGCAGAACCCCACCGAAGTGCAGAAACTGGTCGCCGAAGTGCTCGACGTGTCGATGAACAAAATCGTCGTCGACATGCGTCGCATGGGCGGTGGTTTCGGTGGCAAGGAAACGCAAGCCGCGAGCCCGGCATGCCTGTGCGCGGTGGTCGCGCACCTCACCGGCCAGCCGACCAAGATGCGTCTGCCGCGCGTTGAAGACATGCTGATGACCGGCAAGCGTCACCCGTTCTACGTCGAGTACGACGTCGGCTTCGACAGCACCGGGCGCCTGCACGGGATCAACATGGACCTGGCCGGCAACTGCGGCTGCTCACCGGACCTGTCTGCCTCGATTGTTGACCGGGCGATGTTCCACTCGGACAACTCCTACTACCTGGGCGACGCGACCATCAACGGTCATCGCTGCAAGACCAACACCGCGTCGAACACCGCGTACCGGGGTTTCGGTGGCCCGCAAGGCATGGTTGCCATCGAAGAAGTGATGGATGCGATTGCCCGTCACTTGAACCTCGATCCGCTGGCCGTGCGCAAGGCCAACTACTACGGCAAGACCGAACGCAACGTCACGCACTACTACCAGACCGTCGAGCACAACATGCTCGAAGAAATGACCGCTGAACTGGAAGAAAGCAGCCAGTATCACGAGCGCCGCGAAGCGATCCGTCGCTACAACGCCAACAGCCCGATCCTGAAAAAAGGCCTGGCGCTGACCCCGGTGAAATTCGGTATTTCCTTCACCGCCAGCTTCCTGAACCAGGCCGGTGCGCTGATCCACATCTACACCGACGGCAGCATCCACCTGAACCACGGCGGCACGGAGATGGGCCAGGGTTTGAACACCAAAGTCGCGCAGGTCGTGGCCGAAGTATTCCAGGTCGAAATCGATCGCGTGCAGATCACCGCAACCAACACCGACAAGGTGCCGAACACCTCGCCGACCGCTGCCTCCAGCGGTGCCGACCTCAACGGCAAGGCCGCGCAGAACGCCGCCGAGATCATCAAGCGACGCCTGATCGAATTCGCCGCACGCCAATACAAGGTCAGCGAAGAAGACGTCGAATTCCACAATGGCCATGTGCGTGTGCGCGACCACATCCTGACCTTCGAAGCGCTGATCCAGCAGGCGTATTTCAATCAGGTCTCGCTGTCGAGCACCGGGTTCTACAAGACCCCGAAAATCTACTATGACCGCAGCCAGGCCCGTGGCCGCCCGTTCTACTACTTCGCCTTCGGCGCGGCGTGCTGCGAAGTGATCGTTGACACCCTGACCGGCGAGTACAAGATGCTGCGCACCGACATCCTCCACGACGTCGGCGCCTCGCTGAACCCGTCCATCGACATAGGTCAGGTGGAAGGCGGTTTCGTCCAAGGCATGGGCTGGCTGACCATGGAAGAACTGGTCTGGAACAACAAAGGCAAGCTGATGACCAACGGCCCCGCCAGCTACAAGATCCCGGCCGTGGCGGACATGCCGCTGGACCTGCGGGTGAAACTGGTGGAAAACCGCAAGAACCCGGAAGACACCGTGTTCCACTCCAAGGCTGTGGGCGAGCCGCCGTTCATGCTCGGGATTGCCGCGTGGTGCGCGATCAAGGACGCCGTGGCGAGCCTCGGTGACTACAAGCATCAACCGAAAGTCGATGCACCGGCGACCCCTGAGCGGGTGCTGTGGGGGTGCGAGCAGATGCGCCAGCTCAAGACTGTGAAAGCGGTAGAAACAGAGACCGAGCTGGCTTCGCTCTAGACCGAGGCGCGCCATTCGCGAGCAAGCCCGCTCCCACAGGAAAATGCATTCCAAATGTGAGAGCGGGCTTGCTCGCGAAGACGACTGAACAGACAACACAGATGTCGAGGTGACTATGTACAACTGGATCGACGCCCTCGCCGACCTGCAGAACCAGGGCGAACCCTGCGTTCTGGTGACGATCATCGAAGAACTCGGCTCGACGCCACGCAATGCCGGCTCGAAGATGGTGATCAGCGCGAACCAGAGCTTCGACACCATCGGTGGCGGGCATCTGGAATACAAAGCCATGCAGATCGCCCGCGACATGCTCGCCAGCGGCAAGCAAGACACTCATCTGGAGCGCTTCAGCCTCGGCGCCAGCCTCGGCCAGTGCTGCGGCGGCGCCACCGTGTTGCTGTTCGAACCGATGGGCCAGGTACAGGCGCAGATCGCGGTGTTCGGCGCCGGCCACGTTGGCCGTGCTTTGGTGCCGTTGCTCGCCAGCCTGCCGTGCCGGGTGCGCTGGATCGACTCGCGGGAGGCGGAGTTCCCCGAACAGATCCCCCACGGCGTGCGTAAAATCGTCGCCGAAGAGCCCGTGGATGAAATCGATGACCTGCCCGCCGGCAGCTACTGCATCGTCATGACCCACAACCATCAGCTTGATCTGGAGCTGACCGCCGCAATCCTCAAGCGCAACGACTTCACCTGGTTCGGCCTGATCGGTTCGAAGACCAAACGGGTCAAGTTCGAACATCGCCTGCGTGATCGCGGTTTCGACCCCAGCGTCGTGCAACGCATGCGCTGCCCGATGGGCATCGGCGAAGTCAAAGGCAAACTGCCTGTGGAAATCGCCATCTCCATCGCCGGCGAAATCATCGCCACCTATAACGCCAATTTCGGCCAGCACAGCGCCAGCGCCGAGCCGATTGCCAAACTGCTGCCCGTATCGCGCCGCAGTCAGGCCACCAAACTCAAAGCCTCAAACTGATTAGAGAACCCTCATGCCTCTGACTCGCAAAGCCTACCGCGCCGCCATCCTGCACAGCATCGCCGACCCCGCCGAAGTCGGGATCGAAGCCTCCTACGAATATTTCGAGGACGGCCTGCTGGTGGTCGATGGCGGCAAGATCAGCGCCCTCGGCCACGCCAGCGAACTGCTGCCGACCCTGCCGGCAGACATCGAGATCACCCAGTATCAGGACGCGCTGATCACTTCGGGCTTCATCGACACTCACATCCACCTGCCGCAGACCGGCATGGTCGGTGCCTACGGCGAGCAACTGCTGGACTGGCTCAACACTTACACCTTCCCGTGCGAAAGCCAGTTCGGTGACAAAGCTCACGCCGATGATGTGGCCGATATCTTCATCAAGGAACTGCTGCGCAACGGCACCACCACCGCGCTGGTGTTCGGCAGCGTGCACCCGCAGTCAGTGAACTCGTTCTTCGAGGCGGCCGAGAAGCTTGACCTGCGCATGATCGCCGGCAAGGTGATGATGGATCGCAATGCGCCGGACTACCTGACCGACACCGCCGAATCGAGCTACGTCGAAAGCAAGGCACTGATCGAGCGCTGGCACGGCAAGGGTCGTCTGCACTATGCGGTCACGCCGCGTTTCGCCCCGACCAGTACCCCGGAACAGCTTGGGCTGGCGGGGCAACTGCTGACCGAATACCCCGATCTGTACATGCAGACCCACATCAGCGAGAACCTCAAGGAAATCGAGTGGGTCAAGGAACTGTTCCCGGAGCGCAAGGGCTACCTGGACGTTTACGATCACTACAACTTGCTCGGCGAGCGCTCGGTATTCGCTCATGGCGTACACCTGTGCGATGACGAGTGCGCACGGCTGGCGCAAACCGGCTCGGCGATCTCGTTCTGCCCGACCTCGAACTTCTTCCTCGGCAGCGGCTTGTTCAACCTGCCGATGGCCGAGAAGCACAAGCTGAACGTCGGCCTCGGTACTGACGTCGGCGGCGGCACCAGTTTCTCGCTGCTGCAAACCCTGAACGAAGCCTACAAAGTGATGCAACTGCAAGGTGCGCGCTTGAGTCCGTTCAAGTCGCTGTACCTGGCGACCCTGGGCGGCGCGCGGGCACTGCGCCTGGAAGACAAGATCGGCAATCTGAAACCGGGCAGCGATGCCGACTTCCTGGTGCTGGACTACAACGCCACGCCGTTGCTCAGCTATCGCTTGAAGCAGGCCAACAACATTGCCGAGACGTTGTTTGTGTTGATGACGCTGGGCGACGACCGGACGGTGCAGCAGACGTATGCGGCGGGTGCGCTGGTGCATCAGCGCTGAGTTTTCCCGAGGCAAAAAAATCCCCCGGTGGTGTTTAGCCCCCGGAGGATTTTTGTTGTCGGTCAGCACGCCTTCGCGAGCAAGCCCGCTCCCACAGGGGAATGCAGTCCAAATGTGGGCGCGAGCTTGCTCGCCAAGGGTGCGACTCGGTGTCGGTTAGAGCTTGGCCGCAGGACGCCCCGGCTTCTTGGTCTGCAACAAATGCGAGAACACCGCATGCAGGTCATCCGACGCACTCTCCTCATCGAGGTTGAGCTTGCTGTCGATGTGGTCCATGTGGTGCATCATCAAGTCCACCGCCAGCTCAGCGTTGCGCGCTTCGATGGCGTCGATCAACTGGGTGTGCTCGTCGTAGGAGCAATGCGAGCGGTTGCCGCTTTCGTACTGGGCAATGATCAGCGAAGTCTGCGAAACCAGGCTGCGCTGAAAACTGATCAGCGGAGCATTCTTTGCCGCTTCGGCGAGTTTCAGGTGGAATTCACCCGAAAGACGAATACCGGCGCCGCGATCACCACGGGAGAAGCTGTCGCGCTCGTCATTGACCATCTGACGAAGTTCTGCGATCTGCTCGGCGGTGGCGTGTTGCACCGCCAGTTCAGTGATCGCACGCTCGACCAGACGCCGTGCCATGAACACCTGGCGGGCTTCTTCAACGCTCGGGCTGGCAACCACGGCGCCACGGTTGGGTCGCAACAGCACCACGCCTTCATGGGCCAGACGCGACAGCGCGCGGCGAATGATGGTGCGGCTGACCCCGAAGATCTCCCCCAGCGCTTCTTCGCTCAACTTGGTGCCGGGCGCCAGACGCTGTTCGAGGATGGCCTCGAAGATATGCGCGTAGACAATATCGTCCTGGGTGCCGCTGCGGCCGGCTTTGCCTGCTCGCGGTTGTTTCTTGAGGGGTTGCAACTGTTCGTTCATGGGCACTCGAGTCGGGAGAACTGCGGCGAATAGACCGTGACTGTAATACGGCACAGTAGGTCGCTGGCAAGTATCGCGTAAAAAACAGCGCGATTGTACACAATGGATGGTGGCAACACGACTGTATGGCTGTTTGTGACCTCGGCTGTATTGCAACGATCCGTTACGTTTGAGTTTAGGCTTGTTCGCAGAATCCGCAGCCAGAACACAACTCCCACAGGGGTTCAGGGTAATTGCGCACATCTTCATCTGTATAAGGAACACCGCCGTCATGAACGACGCCACCTACACCCGGCTGCGCCCTCTCGCCGATACTTCGCCATCGGCCATCGTCGCCGGTTTTATCGCGATGATGACCGGCTACACCAGTTCACTGGTGCTGATGTTCCAGGCCGGGCAAGCGGCGGGTTTGAGCAGCGGGCAGATTTCCTCGTGGATCTGGGCGATTTCGATCGGCATGGCGGTGTGCTCGATCGGTCTGTCGCTGCGCTATCGCACGCCCATCACCATCGCCTGGTCGACGCCCGGTGCGGCGCTGCTGATCACCAGCCTTGGCGGTGTCACCTATGGCGAGGCCATTGGCGCCTACATCACCTGCGCCGTGCTGGTGACGATTTGCGGCCTGACCGGCAGCTTCGAACGCCTGGTGAAAAAGATCCCGGCATCGCTGGCGGCGGCGTTGCTGGCGGGGATTCTGTTCAAGATCGGCAGCGAAATCTTCGTCGCCGCGCAACACCGCACCGGGCTGGTGCTGGGGATGTTCTTCACCTATCTAGTGGTCAAGCGCCTGTCGCCACGTTACGCGGTGCTCGCCGCGCTGCTGATCGGCACCGCGCTGTCGGGCTTCATGGGCCTGCTGGATTTCAGCGGTTTCCATCTGGAAGTGGCGACGCCGGTGTGGACCACGCCGCACTTCTCGCTCGCGGCGACCATCAGCATCGGCATCCCGCTGTTCGTGGTGGCGATGACCTCGCAGAACATGCCCGGCATCGCCGTGCTACGCGCCGACGGCTACACCGTCCCGGCCTCGCCACTGATCACCACCACCGGCATCGCCTCGCTGCTGCTGGCGCCGTTCGGTTCCCACGGCATCAACCTCGCGGCCATCAGCGCGGCGATCTGCACCGGGCCGCACGCCCATGAGGATCGCAACAAGCGTTATACCGCCGCAGTCTGGTGCGGAATTTTCTACGGGATTGCCGGCGTATTCGGCGCCACATTGGCGGCGTTGTTTGCGGCACTACCCAAAGAATTGGTGCTGTCGATTGCTGCGCTGGCACTGTTTGGCTCGATCATCAACGGGCTGAGCATCGCCATGAGCGAAGTGAAGGAACGTGAAGCGGCGCTGATCACCTTTATGGTCACGGCGTCGGGGCTGACGCTGTTTTCCATCGGTTCGGCGTTTTGGGGGATTGTGGCGGGGGTGGTGACCTTGCTGATCCTCAACGGGCGCAAAACCCAGGCATAAAAAAACGGCGACCCGAAGGTCGCCGTTTTTTTCAGTATCACTTAGCCGCGTTGATCGGCTTTTCCGGATACCAAACGTCCAGCAGCGGGCTGACGGTCATACCGGTCAGTTCGCTACGGTTTTTCAGCCAGGCTTCAACAGCAGCGCGCTGCTCTTCGTTGACCGAGCCACGCTTCTGCAGGCATACCAGACCGAAGTCGTCGCCGCCAACATAACCCAGACCGTTGGCTTCCATGGCTTCTTTGATGAAGGCTTCGAGGAACGCGTCAATGGCTTCTTCGGACAAGTCTTCTTTGAAGTCCAGGTTCAGTTCGAAACCCAGCTCTTGAAATTCATCAACGCACAGTTTTTTGCGCAGACGCTGGGAACGGTTAGTCGCCATTGGAACAATCCTCTTAAGTAATAACGGCCGGCACTTTACCAGTTTAAAACGTCAATTGCCCGCCTCTGTGGACACAGCGCCCGACCGCCTGTAAAAAAATAACCCGTTGGCCGCCTCCAGCACGGCACAAGCGGTAACACCTTGGGGCATAATGCCGACACTTTCATGACCACTGAGGGCTTTTTCATCCATGTCCTCGCCTTTTTTCCCCTCTTCTGCAGGGTTTTATTTCATATGATCAAATCGTTGCGTCCTCTATTTCTCGCCGGCCTTCTTCTGCCATTGGCCCTGCCTGTTTCTGCTGCCACGATCAATACCGCCCTCACCCCCAACGTCGAAAAAGCGCTCAAGGCCAGCAAGTTGCAGCCCAGCGCTTTGTCGCTGGTGATGGTGCCGCTCGACGGCCCGGGTACCCCGACCGTGTTCAACGCTGACGTATCGGTCAACCCGGCCTCGACCATGAAGCTGGTCACGACTTACGCGGCGCTGGAAATGCTCGGCCCCAACCATCAATGGAAAACCGAGTTCTACACCGACGGCGACCTGAGCGGCGGCATCCTCAATGGCAACCTGTACCTCAAGGGCGGCGGCGATCCCAAGCTGAACATGGAAAAACTCTGGCTGCTGATGCGCGACTTGCGCGCCAACGGCGTGACCCAGATCACTGGTGATCTGGTGCTGGACCGCAACTTCTTCGTGCAGCCGCAACTGCCGGAATTCAACGATGACGGCAACGATCAGAACAAGCCGTTTCTGGTCAAGCCCGATTCGCTGCTGGTCAACCTCAAGGCCTTGCGCTTCGTGGCGCGCAATGACGGTGGCCGGGTGCTGATCTCGGTGGAACCGCCGATTGCCAGCATCCACATCGAAAACACCGTCAAAGCCCTCAATTCCAAGCAATGCACCGGCGGTGTGCGTTACAACCCGGTGCCGCAGGCTGATGGCAGCGTGACCGTGACCGTCGCCGGCCAATTGGGTGACGGTTGCAGCTCGCAGACTTACCTGTCGCTGCTCGACCATGCGACTTACACCGCCGGCGCCGTTCGGGCGATCTGGAAAGAACTGGGTGGCAGCATTCAGGGCAAGAATCGCCTGGCGTCCACCCCAAGCAACGCCAAACTGCTGGCTCGCGCTTATTCGCCGGACCTGGCGGAAATCATCCGCGACATCAATAAATACAGTAACAACACCATGGCCCAGCAACTGTTCCTGAGCCTGGGCCAGAAGTACCGCAACGACGCCGACGGTGACGATGCCAAAGCCGCTCAGCGCGTGGTGCGTCAGTGGCTGGCAAAGAAAGGCATTACCGCGCCGCACCTGGTGATGGAGAACGGCTCTGGTCTGTCCCGTGCCGAACGGGTCAGCGCCCGTGAAATGGCGAACATGCTACAAGCGGCCTGGCATAGCCCGTACGCCGCCGAGTACATCAGCTCGCTGCCGATCGCCGGTACCGACGGCACCATGCGTAAACGTCTGAAGACCACCGCCATGCGCGGCGAAGCCCACATCAAGACCGGCACTCTGAACACTGTGCGGGCGATTGCCGGCTTCAGCCGCGACGTCAACGGCAACACCTGGGCGGTGGTGGCGATCCTCAACGACAAAGCGCCGTTTGGTGCGTCGTCGGTGCTGGATCAGGTGCTGCTGGATCTGTATCGCCAGCCGAAAACGGCGCAGACCGCTTCCGTGCTGTAAGCACACTGCCGAACCTGTGGGCGCAGGCTTGCCCGCGAAGACGTCAGTTCAGCCAGAACGCTATTGACTGACATTGCGCCTTCACGAGCAAGCCCGCTCCCACTGGGGATTAGCGCCCACAGGTTTAATTCATCTGCCGCTCGACACGATCCCGTCCGCCCTGCTTCGCCGCGTAAACCCCTGAATCCGCGCGCAGCAATAGCGAATCAGCCCCCTCTCCCGGTCGCCAACTGGCGATACCGAAACTCGCGGTGACCACACCAACCACATCCACCGGCGCGCTGCGAAGGCCCTGCCACAACTTCACGGCCAACCTGTACGCGTGTTCACCGTCGATGTCCGGACACAGCACCATGAACTCCTCACCACCCAAGCGGCAAAACACATCCGTACGCCGCAACCGGTGGCCAATACGCTCGCACACGGCTTGAAGCACCCGATCACCCACCGCGTGACCATACTGGTCGTTGATGCGCTTGAAATGATCGATGTCGAGCATGATCACCGACAGCTCGCCACCACCCCGCTCAACCCGAGCCATTTCGCTGGTCAGTCGTTCCTGGAAGTAGCGACGGTTGTGAATGCCGGTCAACGAATCTGTCACCGACAGTGCTCGCAGTTCCTCCTGCACTCGCTTGAGGTCGGAAATGTCTGAAATGTAGCCGTGCCACAGCACGCCCCCGCCCGGCAGCTCTTCGGGCGTCGCTTCACCGCGAACCCAGCGCACGCCGCGCTCGGGTAGCTGCACGCGGTACTCCTCGCGCCATGGGCTGAGGTTTTCAGCCGATGCACGAATCGATTTGCGCACGCGGGTGATGTCCTGCGGGTGGATGCGAGAAAAGATCGCCTCGGCGTCGAGCAACAGCACGTCCGGCTCAAGTTCGTAGATTTCCCGGATGCCGTCGCTGGCGTAGATCACGCTGAAACGCCCACCGAACTCCATTTTGAATTGATAGATGCCGCCCGGGACATGGGCACTGAGCTTCTTTAACAACACGTCCCGCGCCGCCAGTGCCTCGTGCACCCGCTTGCGTTCGGTGATGTCGATGCAGATCGCCAGATGCCCGACCCAAAGGCCTTGCTCATCGAGAACCGGTGTTGCGAGCATGTTCACCGGCAAATGACTGCCGTCGTGGCGTACCAGCGTCCATTCACGCGCTTCGTGACCGCCCACTTCTCCCCCCTCGACCAACATCGCCTGACAGGTCGGAATGGTCTTGCCATAGCGCGCGCTCAACTCGGCAGAGCGCGCCGTCAACTCACGCGAAAGGTGCAGGTTTTCCAGGGTCATGTGGCCGACGACATCGGCGCTGCTGTAGCCCAGCATCTGTTCCGCACCCGGGTTGAAAGTGTTGATCACGCCGCGCAAATCAGTGGCGATAATCGCTACTTGCGTGGCGGCATTCAGCACGCCACGCAACTGGCCGTGGGCGCCGCGCAGCTCCTGCTCGCGGGCATGCAGTTCCCGGGTGCGTTGCTCGACCAGGCGCAGGGCTCGTTGACGCTGACTGACCAGTACGTAGAGCAAGGCACTGAGCAAAAGACTGAGCATCGCCCCCAGTACCACCAGGCTGCTGATGGAGGAGTGATTGGCCTGCAGGAACGCTTCGCTGGGCTGCATTTCAACCTGATAGTCGTGGTCAGCCAGGCGCAACAGCCGGGTCGATTCCAGATCGCTCGCCCCGGGTTTGTTCGCCGATTCGTACAGCACCTCGTGTTGCTCGGCGGTGGAGAGGTCGAGAATGCGCACCGTCAGGAAATCATGGTTTTCTTCAGGCAACCCGTCCGCGAGCAACTGACGCATGCTGATCACCGCCATGACGTAGCCTTGCGGCATTGCGCCCGGCGCGCCTGCGCGGTTGACCGGCGCCAGCAGCAATACTCCCCGCGCATAGGCCGGCTCGATGCTGACCAGATGCAACGGTTGCGAGACGGCCATACGGCCGGTGTGATCGGCGCGCTCCAGCGTTGCACGGCGCAGCGGCTGCGCCAGCAGGTCATAACCCAACGGGGCCGGCAAGCGACTCTGAGTCTGGGTGTAGAGCACCGGCACGTACTCGGCGCGATCCCCCGCCACTTGCAACTGGCCGTCGGCGCTCAGTTCGCGAAAGGTAAAGGTGCTCAAGCCCTCGTCACGGACCGCCTGCTCCAGCGCAAGTCGCTGTGCACGCGGCACGCGAGGGGCATAGGAATAGGCTTGAGTGCGCAACAGCAGGGGTTTGGCATAACCATCGAACTCGGCGCGGGACACCGATTGGGAGTTGACGAAGAAGCGGCGCAAGCCGTCCAGGCGCTGTTCCTGATCCTGAAAGCGCTCTTCGATGCGGCTGTAGCGTTCATTGGCCAGCAGTTGAAAACGCTGATGCAATTGTTGCTGCAACTGATTGAGGGTCGCCCAGGCGAGCAGCCCCGTGAGAATCCCGCCGGCGAGCAATACCAGCATCGCGACCAGCCAGGCCGAGACGTCTTCGCTGATAAAACCCAGAATCTTCGGGCGCACGGGGTGCAACGACATAAGGGCCACTCACTACGCCACTATTACGGAAAACGCCATTGGCCATGAGTGAGTTATAGCTATTAGCCACTAATTTGGCTAGCACTGAGAGAATCCAAGAGCCTTTAAAAATCAAGGCTCTGTGGATCCAATCTTTCCAAGCGTCAACGAGCAGTGATTTTCCAGGCGCGGTGAATCTTGGTGTTACGGGCGAAATCCGGATCAAGGGTCTGCGCGCTGATTTCCTCGACCGCATAACGCTCGGTCAAATTCTCCTCCAACTCGAACTTGCGGAAGTTGTTGGAGAAGTACAGCACGCCCCCCGGCGCCAGGCGAGCCATGGCCAGGTCGATCAACTGCACCTGATCACGCTGCACGTCGAAAATCCCTTCCATGCGCTTGGAGTTGGAGAAAGTCGGTGGATCGATGAAGATCAGGTCGTACTCGTCCCGGCAGTTCTCCAGCCACGCCATCACATCGCCCTGCTCCAGACGGTTCTTGTCCGAGTAGCCGTTCAGCGACAGGTTACGGCGCGCCCAATCGAGGTAAGTCTTCGACAGGTCAACGCTGGTGGTGCTGCGTGCACCGCCCTTGGCCGCGTGGACGCTGGCCGTCGCGGTGTAGCAGAACAGATTGAGGAAGCGCTTGCCGGCGGCCTCTTTCTGAATGCGCATGCGGATCGGCCGGTGGTCGAGGAACAGACCGGTGTCGAGGTAGTCGGTGAGGTTGACCAGCAACTTCACGCCGCCCTCGCTGACTTCGTTGAACTTGCCCTGTGCGCTCTGGCGCTCGTACTGCTTGGTGCCGCTCTGGCGTTCGCGGCGCTTGACCACCACGCGGTTCTTGTCGACGTTCAGCGCCTGCGGAATCGCCGCCAGGGCATCGAACATGCGGGCCGAGGCCTTTTCCGGGTCGATGGACTTCGGCGCCGCGTATTCCTGTACATGCACCCAATCGTGGTACAGGTCGATGGCCATCGAATACTCAGGCATGTCGGCATCGTAGACGCGGTAGCAATCAATGCCTTCGCGCTTGACCCACTTGCTCATGGCCTTGAGGTTTTTTTGCAGACGGTTGGCAAACATCTGCCCGCCTTCGCTCAAGCGCGGCTGCTCGATCACTGGCGCAGGGGCTGGCGTCGGTTTGATCGGATTGCCGTTCTTGTTGAATTTGCGCTCTTGTGGCTCGTCCGGGGTTTGATCGTAAGCGGCTTGCTCACGCTCGGCCTGACGCTGTTCCGGTGTGCGACGCTCACCGGTGACAAACTGATCCGGCAGCACTTTGATCAACAGCAGCTTGCACGGCAGCGCACCGTTCCAGAACGAATACTGCTTGTGGCTGCGAATGCCCATGCGCTTGCCCAGATCCGGCGCGCCGGTGAACACCGCCGCTTCCCAGTTCAGGCAGGCCTGACGCAGGCGCTCGCCGAGGTTCTGGTAGAGGTAAAGCAGGCTGGCTTCGTCACCCAGACGCTCGCCGTACGGCGGGTTGCAGATCACCAGACCTTTCTGGTTCTGATCCGGACGCGGCTCGAACGTCGCGACTTCGCCCTGGTAGATCTTGATCCACTCGCTTAAACCCGCACGTTCAACGTTGTTGCGGCCCGGTTGAATCAGGCGCGGGTCCGCTTCGTAACCGCGAATCCACAGCGGCGTCTTGGCCAGACCGGCAGCGGCACGCTGGGAAGCTTCTTCGTAGAGTTTCTTCCACAGCGCCGGGACGTGACCGAGCCAAGCGGTGAAGCCCCACTGTTCACGACGCAGGTTCGGCGCCATATCGGCGGCGATCATGCCGGCTTCGACGAGGAACGTACCGACACCGCACATCGGGTCAGCCAGCGCGCCGCCTTCAGCCGCAATGCGCGGCCAACCGGAACGGATCAGAATCGCCGCCGCGAGGTTTTCCTTCAACGGCGCCGCGCCCTGCTGCAAGCGATAGCCGCGCTGGTGCAGGCTGTGGCCGGAAAGGTCGAGGGACAGAATGGCTTCGCCGCGATCCAGACGCAGGTGAATGCGCAGATCCGGGTTCAGCTTGTCGATGCTCGGGCGATCGCCCTGCGGGGTACGCAGTTTGTCGACAATGGCGTCTTTGACTTTCAAGGCGCCGAAGTGGGTGTTGTCGATACCCGAGCCGTGTCCACTGAATTCAACGGCCAGGGTGCCGTCGCTGAGCATGTGGTCCTGCCACTCGACGTCGAGCACGCCGTGGTACAGGTCTTCAGCGTCTTTCATCGGAAAACGCTTGAGCACCAGCAGCACACGGTTGGCCAGACGCGACCAGAGGCACAGGCGATAAGCGGTTTCCATGGTCGCCATGCCACGCACGGCGGACGTGTGCTCGCGGGCTTCTTCAAGGCCAAGCCCGACGGCTTCCTCGATGAGCAGGCCTTCAAGGCCTTTGGGGCAAGTGAGGAAGAGTTCGAAACGATCGGACATGGTTTTTCCAGAGCCTTTGGCTAGTGAATCGGCAACGCATTGCCGATCCGGTTTTCAATCAGGCGCTTTTCTAAAAGAACGCCCGCGTGGCACGAAGGTGTGCCATTCCATCCCCGCTGCTCGGGTTAAAAGAGCTTAGATGCAAGGACAGATAAAAACGTGGTGAAACAAATTGCCGTAAAACGACCCTTCGTCGAATAGTACCTGACGCTAAACGTGGGTCATTCTCACTAAACAATTAACCCCATCATCCAGCGCGGAGCCGATCATACCGGGGTTTGCCTAAAGAACACCCATAAAACCCGTCGGTACTTATGGCAATAGCACTATTTTTGTTACGTGCTTATGACAAAACGATCATTCCATCGGTGTGACTCATTGGTTAGAACTGAGCACAGGTTGACGTTGAAACGGCGTCAACACCTTGGCTCGCCACGCCGGCAGCGAGCCGCCAACGGCAGGAGATTTCTGCCAGACCTCGATTGAGGTCAACGCGTCAAGAACAGTCAACAAGTGAGGGAAACACCCTATGAGAAGACTTAAGCGTGATCCGTTGGAAAGAGCATTTTTGCGCGGATATCAATATGGCGTTGGTGGAAAATCCCGTGAGCTTTGCCCATTTACTATACCGTCGGTACGCCAAGCCTGGATCAACGGCTGGCGAGAAGGACGCGGCGACAACTGGGACGGTATGACCGGCACTGCGGGAATCCACAGACTCAACGAACTTCACGCCGTCGGCTGACACAGGGCATTTACTACGACACGACAATCTGAATGTTTAACGCATTAACCACGCACGTCCTTCCCGGACGGCGGGCTGCGGCCCAGGGGCTCCTTCGAGGAGCCCTTTTTTATGCCTGAATGATCATTTTTTGTGCTGGATCACATAACCTGCGAAATCAGCGCAGGGCAGCGATGGCGTCGACCGATTCACGAATCAACGCCGGGCCTTTATAGATGAAGCCAGAATAAATCTGCACCAGGCTCGCACCGGCCGTGATCTTCTCAGCCGCATGTTTGCCTTGCGTGATACCGCCTGCGGCAATGATCGGCAAACGACCACCCAACTCACCCGCCAGCACCTTCACCGTGTGCGTGCTCTTGTCTCGCACCGGCGCGCCCGACAGACCACCCGCCTCATCACCATGCTCCATGCCTTCAACACCCACACGGCTCAGGGTGGTATTGGTCGCAATCACCGCGTCCATCCCGGTTTCGATCAACGCTTGCGCGACCTGCGCAGTTTCTTCGTCAGTCATGTCCGGAGCGATCTTGATCGCCAGCGGCACATGTTTGCCATGACGCAACGCCAGTTCGGCGCGGCGCGTGGCCAGGTCAGCCAGCAACTGTTTGAGCGAATCACCGAACTGTAAACTGCGCAGACCCGGGGTGTTCGGCGAGCTGACGTTGACCGTGATGTAGCTGGCGTGGGCGTAGACTTTGTCCAGGCAGATCAGATAATCGTCCACGGCACGCTCGACCGGGGTGTCGAAGTTCTTGCCAATGTTGATGCCCAGCACGCCTTTGTATTTGGCCGCTGCGACGCGCGCCAGCAGGTTATCGACACCGAGGTTGTTGAAGCCCATGCGATTGATGATCGCCTCGGCTTCCGGCAGGCGGAAAATCCGTGGTTTCGGGTTGCCTGGCTGTGGGCGTGGAGTCACGGTGCCGATTTCGACAAAACCGAAACCCAGTTGCGCGAAGCCGTCGATGGCCGCGCCGTTCTTGTCCAGACCGGCCGCCAGACCCACCGGGTTCGGGAACTCCAGCCCCATGACCGTCACCGGCATCTTCGCCGGTGCCTTGCACAGCAAGCCATTGAGGCCCAAACGCCCACCCGCGCCGATCAGATCCAGCGACAGATCGTGGGAGGTTTCCGGGGAAAGTTTGAACAACAGCTGACGGGCCAGGGAATACATGGGCGGCGATGACTCGGGCGGCGAAAAGAGGCGGCGATTATAGCCGTGCATCGACCTGCCGCGCGAGGCGCACACGCAAATCGTGGCGACTGGCATATGCCTTGCACTTTCATCGTCATCAGCTCACAGGCCAACGGCGGCGTGCGGGCAATGACAATGGCGTCGTCCTCGGGTTTTGCCTGCGCAAAGCCTGGGACGGCGTTTTTTTTGAAGGCGGCTTTTGCAGGTGCACTCGATGAATGAACCCTCCGTCGGGCCGCTGGCCTGGGTCAACGGCAGTGATGCCCCGGAAAAAAGCGCAATCAACCTGGGTTTCATGGCCCTGAGCGATTGCGCCTCCGTGGTCGTCGCCGCCACTCAGGGCTTTGCCCAACCTTATGGGCTGACCCTGAACCTGAAACGCCAGACGTCGTGGGCCAATTTGCGCGACAAACTGGTCAGCGGCGAACTCGACGCCGCCCACAGCCTCTACGGGCTGATTTACGCGGTGCACCTGGGCATCGGCGGTGTTGCTTCGACCGACATGGCAGTGCTGATGGGCCTGAATCAGAACGGCCAAAGTCTCAACCTGTCCCACGGTCTGCAAAACCTCGGCGTGACCAGTCCTGAAGCACTGGATCGTCATGCGCACCAAAGCCGCGCAAAACTGACCTTCGCCCAGACGTTCCCCACCGGCACTCACGCGATGTGGCTTTATTACTGGCTGGCGAGCCAGGGCATTCATCCGTTGCAGGATGTTGAGAGCGTGGTGGTGCCGCCACCGCAAATGGTCGCGCACCTGCAAGCCGGGCGCATCGATGGTTTTTGCGTCGGGGAGCCGTGGGCAGCCAGCGCGGTACAGCAGGATCTTGGTTTTACATTGGCCACCAGCCAGACCATCTGGCCCGATCACCCGGAGAAGGTTCTCGGCTGCACCCGTGCCTTTGTCGAGCAATACCCCAACACCGCGCGGGCGTTGGTGATGGCGATCCTTGAAGCCAGTCGTTTTATCGAACAAAGCCCGCAGAATCGCCGCAGCACTGCGCAGTTGCTCAGCGCGCCGCAATACCTGGACGCGCCGATGTCGTGTATCGAACCGCGCTTTCTCGGTGACTATGCCGACGGCTTGGGCAATCGCTGGCAAGATCCTCACGGCTTGCGCTTTCACGGCAAGGGCGAAGTCAATTTGCCGTACCTGTCCGACGGCATGTGGTTCATGACTCAGTTCCGCCGCTGGGGGTTGCTGCGCGAAGATCCGGATTACCTCGCCGTCGCCCGCCAGGTTCAGCAACTCGACATCTACCGTGAAGCCGCGACCGCCGTGGGCGTTGCCGCGTGGGCTACGGACATGCGCAGCAGCGAGTTGCTCGACGGCAAAGTCTGGGACGGCAGCGATCCGGCCGGTTACGCCCGCAGTTTCAAGCTGCACGCCCTGGGCGACGACGCTCCCCTTCTCGCCCGACGCTGACAGGAGACCGTGAACATGTTGCGTATTCTGCTGATCAACGACACGGCGAAAAAAGTCGGACGTCTGAAAACCGCGCTGACCGAGGCGGGTTTCGAGGTAATCGACGAGTCCGGCCTGACCATCGATCTGCCCGCGCGCGTCGAAACAGTGCGCCCGGACGTGATTCTGATCGATACCGAGTCACCCAGTCGCGATGTCATGGAGCAAGTGGTACTGGTCAGCCGCGACCAGCCAAGGCCGATTGTGATGTTCACCGACGAACATGACCCCAGCGTGATGCGTCAGGCGATCAAGTCCGGGGTCAGTGCCTACATCGTCGAAGGTATTCACGCACAACGGTTACAGCCGATTCTTGATGTGGCCATGGCCCGCTTCGAGAGCGATCAGGCCTTGCGCGCGCAACTTCAGGCCCGCGACCAGCAACTGGCAGAACGCAAGCGCATCGAACTGGCCAAGGGTTTGTTGATGAAGATGAAGGACTGCAACGAGGAAGAGGCCTACACCCTGATGCGCCGCCAGGCCATGAGCCGCCAGCAGAAGCTGATTCAGGTGGCGGAGCAGATCATTGCCATGAGTGAGTTGCTGGGCTGAAACCGATATCGCGAGCGGGCGTACCTTGATCTCAACCTGTTGGCACAAATCTGGCTAGGCATTCAACACAGGTAACCAACGGCGGTTGCCCCACCCTCGACAAAGACGTCGCTCACCCGTTCGCCCCTCCCGGCGAGTCAGGTAGCGGCGTTTTTTCGTTTTGGCCCCACAGACCGGGGCCGGTGGTGCGGCCGTGGCGGCGCCCCACCTGCTGTGCATGACTCCTTTCGAGACTCTTTTCAGCTGAGGTGCGCGATGAATTCAAGCTTCTGGAAATCCGGCCATACCCCGACCCTGTTCGCAGCCTTCCTCTATTTCGACCTGAGCTTCATGGTCTGGTACCTGCTCGGCCCGTTGGCGGTGCAGATCGCCGGCGACCTGCACCTGACCACTCAACAACGCGGCCTCGTCGTCGCCACACCGATCCTCGCTGGCGCCGTACTGCGCTTTGTGATGGGCATGCTCGCCGATCGCCTGTCACCAAAAACTGCCGGAATGATCGGCCAGGTCATCGTGATCTGTGCACTGTTCGGCGCCTGGAAACTTGGCATTCATAGCTACGAACAGGCGTTGATACTGGGCCTGTTCCTCGGTATGGCCGGCGCGTCGTTTGCCGTGGCCCTGCCATTGGCGTCGCAGTGGTATCCGCCGCAGCATCAGGGCAAAGCCATGGGCATTGCCGGTGCGGGTAACTCCGGCACCGTGTTCGCGGCACTGATCGCCCCGGTACTGGCTGCATCCTTCGGCTGGAGCAACGTCTTCGGTTTCGCCCTTATTCCGTTGATCCTGACACTGGTGCTGTTCACCTTGCTGGCGAAAAACGCCCCCCAGCGGCCAAAACCCAAAGCCATGGCTGACTACTTCAAAGCCCTTGGCGACCGTGACAGTTGGTGGTTCATGTTTTTCTACAGCGTCACCTTCGGTGGTTTCATCGGCCTGGCGAGCGCCCTGCCCGGCTACTTCAACGATCAGTACGGTTTGAGCCCGGTGACCGCCGGTTACTACACCGCGGCCTGTGTGTTCGGTGGCAGTTTGATGCGGCCACTGGGCGGCGCCCTGGCTGATCGTTTCGGCGGCATCCGTACCTTGCTGGCGATGTACACCGTCGCGGCTATTTGCATCGCGGTTGTTGGTTTCAACCTGCCAAGTTCCTACGCGGCGCTGGCGCTTTTCGTCTGCACCATGCTTGGTTTAGGGGCAGGCAATGGTGCGGTTTTCCAACTGGTCCCCCAGCGTTTTCGTCTGGAAATCGGCGTCATGACCGGGCTGATCGGCATGGCCGGCGGTATCGGCGGTTTTGCGTTGGCGGCGGGCATGGGTGCGATCAAACAGAGCACCGGCAGCTATCAATTGGCGCTGTGGTTGTTCGCCAGTCTTGGCGTGCTGGCGTGGTTTGGTCTGCACGGGGTCAAGCGTCGCTGGAGAACCACCTGGGGGTCGGCGGCGGTGACGGCGGCGCGGGTCTGAAGAGTCCATGGCCCTGCAACTGAGTTTTGCCCAGGCCAGTGCCACCGGCCCGCGCGCGGAGAATCAGGACGCCTTGCGTCTGGTCACGCCCGCTCCGGCGCTGGCAGCGAGCAAAGGTTATCTGTTCGCCATCGCCGACGGTGTCAGCCAATGCGCCGATGGCGGACTCGCTGCACGCTCGACCTTGCAGGCCCTGGCGCTCGACTATTACGCCACACCGCAAACCTGGGGCGTGGCGCAGGCACTTGAGCGCTTGCTGATTGCGCAGAATCGTTGGTTGCAAGCCAACGGCGGTGGGCAACCGCTGCTCACCACAGTCAGCGCTTTGGTCATGCGTGGCCGGCGCTTTACCCTCGCCCATGTCGGCGATTGCCGGGTCTATCGCTGGCAGGCCGACCGCTTGCAGCGCATCTCCCAGGATCACGTCTGGGAGCAGCCGGGCATGCAGCACGTACTCAAGCGTGCGCTGGGGCTGGATCAGCATCTGGTGCTGGATTTCCTTGATGGTGAGCTGCGCGCGGGCGAGTGTTTCGTGCTGCTCAGCGATGGCGTGTGGTCGACCCTGAGCGATACCGCGATTGCGGCCATTCTGCGCGACCAGCCGGGTCTCGACAGCGCCGTACAGACGCTGGTCAACGCCGCGCTCCTGGCGGGCAGTCAGGACAACGCCAGTGCTTTGCTGGTGCGGGTCGATGCCGTCGGTGAGGCGAGCATCGGTGACGCATTGATTCATTTGCAGCAATGGCCACTGCCGCCGCCGTTGAAAAACGGGCAGATGTTCGAAGGCTGGCAGGTGCAAGGCGTTGTCGGCAAGAGCCAGCAATCGCTGCTCTATCGAGTCATTGATGGGCAAGGTCGGCGCTGGTTGCTGAAAACCCTGCCGGCGCGTCTGGCCGATGATCCCCAGGCCGGGCAGGCCTTGCTCTCGGAAGAATGGTTCCTCAAACGTGTCGCCGGCAGACATTTTCCCGAAATCCATGCCGGCCATCAGCGTCAGCATTTGTACTACGTGATGCGGGAATATGCCGGGACGACGCTGGCGCAGTTGTTTCAACAAAACGCTCCACTGCCCCTGGCGCAATGGCAAGACATTGCCGAGCGCTTGTTGCGGACGGTGGGGCTGCTGCATCGGCGGCAGATCCTGCACCGCGACATCAAGCCGGAGAATCTGCATCTGGGCGACGACGGGGAATTGCGGCTGCTGGATTTCGGTCTGGCGTATTGTCCGGGGCTTTCGCAGGACACGCCTGCCACATTGCCCGGCACACCGAGCTACCTCGCCCCGGAAGCCTTTCGCGGCGACCCACCGAGTGCGCAACAGGATCTGTACGCGGTAGGCGTGACGCTCTATTTTCTGCTGACGGGGCACTTTCCCTATGGCGAGGTCGAAGCCTTCCAGCGGCCACGATTCGGCGTGCCGGTGAGTGCCGGTCGCTACCGCCCGGACGTACCGGAATGGGTCGCACAAAGCCTGGAGCGCGGTGTGGCTGGCGACCCGCAACAACGATTTGAAACAGCGCAAGAATGGTTATTGGTGTTGGAACAAGCGGAACGACGCAGCCTCAGCGTGCGGCCCAGGCCTTTATTGGAGCGTGAGCCTTTGAAGGTCTGGCGGACGATGGCGTTGCTGGCCTTGTTGGGGAATCTGGTGCTGCTGGTTTTGTTGTTTCACAGTTGAGACCGCGAAAGCGTCGGCCAGGCCAGCGCAAATTCATCAGCCAAACGCTCCACGAACGAGCAACCCGCATCGATTCGGTGCAAAAAACCGGCAGTAACATACGGTTTCCCCCAATAAACCCGGCAATGCATCACTTGGCACAACCACTGCATTGCTCCGTTCACCACACATAAAGCCCAACCTTCAACGACGAAGGCCCGGCTTCCCGAGAGAACGGGACCAGGACAAAGGCGTCCTCGCTAGGCAACTAGCGGGACGCCTTTTTTTTGTTTGCGCAAAATTTGTCGAGCAACGCCTGACTGCCCACAAGAGGCCAGCCGAAGCTCCCCGGAGAACCTGATGAAAAAACTCAAACTGGTGATGATCGGCAATGGCATGGCCGGCGTCCGCACCCTGGAAGAACTGCTCAAACTGAGCAACGAGCTGTACGACATCACGGTCTTCGGCGCCGAGCCGCACACCAACTACAACCGCATCCTGCTGTCCCCGGTGCTGGCCGGCGAGCAAACGTTCGAAGAGATCGTGCTCAACGACCTCGACTGGTACCTGGAAAACAACATCAAGTTATTGCTCAACCGCAAAGTGGTGGAGATCGACCGGGTCAAACGCCGGGTGATCGCCGAGGACGGCACCGAAGCCGAATACGATCGCCTGCTGATTGCCACCGGCTCGACGCCGTTCATCCTGCCGATTCCCGGCAACAACTTGCAGGGTGTGATCGGTTACCGTGACATCGCCGACACCCAGGCGATGATCGACACCGCGAAAACCCACAAACACGCCGTCGTCATCGGCGGTGGCCTGCTGGGCCTCGAAGCCGCCAACGGCCTGATGCTGCGTGGCATGCACGTCACCGTGGTGCACATCGGCGAATGGCTGCTGGAGCGGCAACTGGACAAAACCAGCGGCCAACTGCTGCAAACCGCCCTCGAATCCCGTGGCCTGCATTTCCGCCTGTGCGAACAGACCCAGGCCCTGCACGACGCCGGCAATGGCCGCGTCGGCTCGGTGCAGTTCAAGAACGGCGACATCATCCCCGCCGATCTGGTGGTCATGGCCGCCGGCATCCGCCCCAATACAGAACTCGCGGAAAAGGCCGGCATCCCATGCAACCGCGGAATTGTGGTCAACGACACCCTGCAAACCTATGACCCGCGCATCTACGCCATCGGCGAGTGCGCCAGCCATCGCGGCATTGCTTATGGCCTGGTCGCGCCGCTTTTCGAGCAAGCCAAGGTTTGCGCCAACCACCTCGCGCAACTGGGCTTCGCGCGCTATCAAGGGTCGGTGACCTCGACCAAACTCAAAGTCACCGGCATCGACCTGTTTTCCGCCGGCGACTTCATGGGCGGCGAAGGCACCGAAACCATCACCCTCTCCGACCCGATCGGCGGGGTGTACAAGAAACTGGTGATCAAGGATGACGTGCTGGTCGGCGCCTGTCTGTACGGCGATACGGCAGATGGCGGTTGGTATTTCCGGCAGATTCGTGAGAATCACGCCATCGGCGAGATCCGCGATCACCTGATGTTCGGTGAAAACGCCTTGGGCGATGTAGGACATCAGGGCCAGGACAAAGCCATGTCCATGGCCGACACCGCCGAAGTCTGCGGCTGCAACGGCGTATGCAAAGGCACCATCGTCAAGGCGATTCAGGAACACGGCCTGTTCAGCGTCGATGAAGTGAAGAAGCACACCAAGGCTGCCAGTTCCTGCGGCTCCTGCGCCGGGCTGGTCGAGCAGATCCTGATCAACACCGTCGGCGGCGCGGCCGACGTCAAACCGAAAAGCGAAAAAGCCATCTGCGGTTGCAGCGACCTCAACCACGGGCAGATTCGTCAGGCGATCCGCGAACAACATCTGCTGACCATCGCCGGCACCATGAGCTACCTCAACTGGCGCACCCCGAATGGCTGCGCCACCTGCCGTCCGGCGCTGAACTATTACCTGATTTCCACCTGGCCCGGCGAAGCCAAGGACGACCCGCAATCGCGCCTGATCAACGAACGCGCCCACGCCAACATTCAAAAGGACGGCACCTATTCGGTGGTGCCACGGATGTGGGGCGGCGTGACCAACCCGTCGGAGTTGAGACGAATTGCCGATGTCGCCGACAAGTACAACGTGCCGATGGTCAAAGTGACCGGCGGCCAGCGCATCGACTTGCTGGGCATCAAAAAGCAGGATCTGCCGGGCGTCTGGAAAGACCTCGACATGCCGTCCGGCCACGCCTACGGCAAATCCATCCGCACGGTAAAAACTTGCGTCGGTAGCGAGTTCTGTCGGTTCGGCACGCAAAACTCGACACAACTGGGCATCGAGCTGGAACACGACCTGTTCAACATGTGGTCACCGCACAAAGTGAAACTGGCCGTCTCCGGATGCCCACGCAACTGCTCGGAAGCGGGGATCAAGGACGTAGGAATCATCGGCGTCGATTCCGGCTGGGAGATGTACATCGGTGGCAACGGCGGGATCAAAACCGAAGTCGCCGAGTTCTTCGTCAAGCTCAAAACCGCTGAAGAAGTCCGCGAATACAACGGCGCATTCCTGCAGCTCTATCGCGAAGAAGCGTTCTATCTGGAACGCACCGTGCACTACCTGCAACGGGTCGGCATGGAGCACATCAAGAAAGCCGTACTGGAAGATCCCGAGCGTCGCAAAGCGCTGAACGAACGCCTGCAATTCTCCCTGTCATTCGAACAGGACCCGTGGAAAGAGCGCCTGGCGCAGCCGCAACTGAAAAAAGAATTCGATGTGATCCCCGTGAAAAACCTGGAGGTACCGGCATGAACTGGCTCGATATCTGCGCCCTCGATGAGATCAACGCCCTCGGTTCACGGATCATTACCGGGCCTAAAGGCGACATTGCGATTTTTCGTACAAGTGACGATGAGGTTTTCGCCCTCGACGACCGCTGCCCGCACAAGGGCGGGCCGTTGTCCCAGGGTTTGATCTACGGCAAACGCGTGGCCTGCCCGCTGCACAACTGGCAAATCGACTTGCAAACGGGCGAGGCACAAGCCCCGGACGTCGGCTGCGCCCACCATCACCCGGCGCGGATCGAAAATGGTCGCGTGCAACTGGCCCTGCGGGACGCCGTCTGATGAATCGCCAGACGAGCGCCTCGACCTGCTGTTATTGCGGAGTCGGCTGCGGCGTGCTGATCGAGCATGACGGCGAGCGCATTCTCGGCGTCAGCGGCGATCCGGCGCACCCAGCCAACTTCGGCAAACTGTGCAGCAAAGGCTCGACCTTGCACCTGACCGGCGACCTCGCGGCCCGGGCGCTGTACCCGGAACTGCGCCTGGCCAAAGGTTTGGCCCGCAGCCGCACTGATTGGGATACGGCGCTGGAACACGCCGCCAACGTGTTCGCCGATACCATCACCGAGCATGGCCCGGACAGCGTGGCGTTCTATATTTCCGGGCAACTGCTGACCGAGGATTATTACGCCTTCAACAAACTGGCGCGGGCGCTGGTCGGCACCAACAACATCGACAGCAATTCTCGACTGTGCATGTCGTCGGCAGTGGTCGGCTACAAACGCAGTCTCGGTGCCGATGCACCGCCGTGCAGCTACGAGGATCTGGAACTCAGCGATTGCGTGATGATCGTCGGCAGTAACATGGCCTACGCCCATCCGGTACTTTTCCGGCGACTGGAAGAAGCCAAATCCCGCCGCCCATCGATGAAAGTCATCGTGATTGATCCTCGCCGCACCGATACCTGCGATCTGGCAGATCTGCATCTGGCAATTTTGCCCGGCACCGATGTCGCTTTGTTCCATGGGATTTTGCATCTGTTGTTGTGGGAAGACTGGATCGACCGTGACTTCATCAACGCCCACACCGAGGGCCTGACGGCGCTGAAAAGCCTGGTGCGCGATTACACCCCGCCGATGGTGTCGCAGTTGTGCGGGATCAGTGTCGAGCAGTTGCAGCAATGTGCTGAATGGGTGGGCACTTCGCCGAGCTTCCTGTCGTTGTGGTGCATGGGTTTGAACCAGTCCACCGCCGGCAGCGCCAAGAACAGTGCACTGATTAATCTGCATCTGGCTACCGGACAAATCGGCCGTCCCGGCGCAGGACCTTTCTCCCTTACCGGTCAGCCGAATGCCATGGGTGGGCGGGAAACCGGCAGTCTGTCCAACCTATTGCCCGGCCATCGTGACGCAGGCAATCCGGAGCATCGCGCCGAGGTAGCGGCTTATTGGGGGGTGGAACGGTTGCCCGAAACCACTGGACTGAGCGCCATCGAACTGTTCGAGCAAGTACGCAGCGGCAAGATCAAGGCGTTGTGGATTGCCTGCACCAACCCTGCGCAATCGATGCCGGATCAAAGTGCCGTGCGTGCAGCACTGCAAGCCTGTCCGTTCGTGGTGTTGCAGGAAGCCTTTCGCACCACCGAAACCGCTGCGTTTGCTGACTTGCTGTTGCCCGCCGCCAGTTGGGGCGAAAAGGAAGGGTCGGTCACCAATTCCGAGCGGCGAATTTCCCACGTTCGCCAAGCGGTAGTCGCACCGGGCGAAGCGCGTCCAGACTGGGCGATCACGGTGGACTTCGCACAGCGTCTGGAGAAACGTCTGCGTCTTGATCAGCCAAGTCTGTTTGCCTTCGATCAACCCGCGCAGTTGTTCGATGAATACAAACTGCTGACGCGCGGGCGTGACCTGGATTTGTCGGGGATCAGCCATGCCTTGATCGACGAGATAGGCCCCCAGCAGTGGCCCTTCCCCTCCGGAGCCAGGCAAGGCACCCCACGCTTGTACGGCGACGGTATTTTTCCTACGGCAAACGGGCGTGCGCAGTTCATTGCCGACCCCTATCGCGCCGCCAAGGAACCGCGCGATGCACGTTTTCCACTGACGCTGATCACCGGTCGCCTGCGCGATCAATGGCACGGCATGAGCCGCACCGGCACCGCGGCGCAATTGTTCGGCCATGTCAGCGAAGCGGTATTGAGTCTGCACCCCGACGAGTTGCGCCGGCATCGCTTGCAGCCCGGGGATCTGGTCAACCTGAAAAGTCGTCGAGGGGCTGTGATCGTCGCGCTAAGCAGCGATGACAGTGTGCGTCCAGGTCAGGCATTTTTGCCGATGCATTGGGGCGATCGCTTTCTCAAGGGTGGCGTGAACACGCTGACACTGAGCGCCTTCGACCCCCTGTCCAGGCAGCCGGAACTCAAACACAGCGGAGTGCGCGTGGAATCGGTGAACTTGCCATGGCGGCTATTCGCCCTCATTGAGGGCGATGTACAACGGCATTTCGAGACCCTAAGACCACTCTGCGAGGCATTTTCCTACGTAAGTCTCAGCCTTGTCGGACGTGAACGATCGGCATTGCTGATACGCGCCGCCAGCAGCGAGGCGCCAGATCCGCAATTACTGCGTGAGATTGACCAATGCCTGTCGCTTATCGACGGGCCCGTACTGGCCTACGACGACCCACGTCGCGCCATTGGCAAACGCGTGAGAATCGAAAACGGCCGGATCACTGCGATTCGGCTGGCCGGTGAGACCCTCGCACAGCACTGGCTGCAGGGCCTATGGCTGGAAGGCCGCGCGGACGAACAACTGCGTCGCTGGCTACTGGCGCCAATGAGCGCACCACCCGGTAGCGCCGAAGCACAAATCGCCCCGGATAAAACCTTGTGCAACTGCGAAAACGTCAGCCTCAACGCAGTCTGCGCCGGTATTCGTCAGGGTCTGGATCTGCAAGGGCTGAAAAACCAACTGGGCTGCGGCACGCAATGCGGCTCCTGCGTTGCGGAAATAAAACGCTTGCTGGCCGCCGATGTGCAGCCAGTCGCGACCATCGGATGAGGAAAACACCATGAATGCAAAAGTCTGGCTGGTGGGCGCGGGCCCCGGAGACCCGGAACTGCTGACCCTCAAAGCGGTACGCGCCTTGCGCGAAGCCGATGTGGTGCTGATCGATGATCTGGTCAACGACGCAGTGCTGGAACACTGCCCCACCGCGCGGATTATTGCGGTGGGAAAACGCGGTGGGTGCCGCTCGACACCGCAGGCGTTCATCCATCGGTTGATGCTGCGCTATGCCCGCCACGGTAAATGCGTCGTGCGGCTCAAGGGCGGTGATCCGTGCATTTTCGGGCGTGGCGGCGAAGAAGCGCTGTGGTTGCGCGAGCGTGGCGTCGAAGTCGAGTGGGTCAACGGCATCACTGCCGGGCTGGCCGGAGCGACGCAGTGTGATATTCCTCTCACATTGCGGGGTGTCGCTCGCGGTGTGACGCTGGTGACCGCACACACTCAGGACGACAGCCAATTGAACTGGCAGGCGCTGGCGCAGGGCGGCACAACCCTGGTGATCTACATGGGGGTGGCCAAGCTAGTCGAGATCCGCGATCAACTGTTGGCAGGCGGGATGGCGGCGGATACGCCGGTGGCAATGATCGAAAATGCGTCGTTGCCGGAGCAGCGCGAATGCCGGAGCAATCTGACGTCAATGAGTGACGATGCTTGCAGGTTTGAACTCAAGAGCCCTGCCATTCTGGTGATCGGTGCAGTGGCGGCTGTTGTTGAAGATCAAAAGATCGCAGCCTGTGGCAGCTCTGCATAGGGGCCGCGTGCGTCTCGTAAGGCCAAATCACAGGCAAAGAAAAGCCCGGCATAAGCCGGGCTTTTCTCAGAGCGGCAGCTAATTACTTAGCTTGAGCTTCAACCTGCGCTTCTACGCGACGGTTTACAGCGCGGCCAGCTTCAGTTTTGTTGTCAGCAACTGGGCGGGATTCGCCGTAGCCAACAGACTGAACGCGGGACGATTCAACACCGTACTGGTTGGACAGAACTTCCTTAACGGCGTTTGCACGACGCTCGGACAGTTTCTGGTTGTAAGCGTC
>NZ_JBIUWN010000033.1:0-11925 GCF_044743485.1 Pseudomonas sp. NPDC087614
TGCGTGTCTACCAATTCCACCACCTCGGCAAAACTACGTTTGAAACCCTTCTTACTTCTGCTCTTGAGCTGGAGGTACGTCAGTCGCTGGAGTAGCCGACTTTTGCTCTTGAAGCACCGGTACATCATCAGAAGCCGGTTGTTGCTGCTTAGGCACTTCCAACACTGCTGGATCTGGCAAACCTGCTTGAGTCAGCTCATGAGCTTTCTCTTTAGCAAAGTAACCTAACCCCAAGCTGGTTATGAAGAAACCGGCGGCAAGTATAGCAGTAAACTTACTAAGAAAGGTAGAGGAACCTTGGCTTCCGAACACAGTATTTGAAGCACCTGCTCCGAAAGACGCACCAGCGTCCGCACCCTTACCCTGCTGCAGCAAAACCAGCGCAACTACGCCTAATGCACCCAGCAGATGAAAAACGACTACGACTGTTTCCAGCATTTTTTCAGTTTCCCGCGGCGCGACAAATCGCACCGAACTCATCTGCATTCAGGGAAGCTCCACCAATGAGCCCCCCATCGATATCAGGCATGCCGAACAGTTCGACCGCATTGGCCGCCTTCACGCTGCCGCCGTATAGAAGCCGCACACCTCGTGCGACCTCAGAATTCTCTGCCGCCAACTGCTCGCGAATGGCTTTATGCACATCCTGAGCCTGTTGCGGCGTTGCAGTCAGTCCGGTACCAATGGCCCAGACAGGCTCGTAAGCGATGACTGCCTTGGCAAAAGCACCTACACCCAGCTCCTCGATGATGCTGCCCAGCTGACGCCCGACAACCTCAAGAGTTTTTCCAGCTTCGCGTTGCTCGAGGGTTTCCCCTATACACAACACCGGAATCAAGCCACATGCCTGTGCCGCTGCGAACTTGCGATTCAGCATCCCGTCTCGCTCGCCCATTATCTGGCGGCGTTCGGAGTGCCCGACAAGCACAAGGGAACAACCTGCATCCACCAACTGACTCGGTGCAATCTCACCGGTCAATGCACCTTGCATGGATTCCACCGCAGAATTCTGCGCACCGACCGAAATCGATTTGCCTTTCAAGCCATCAATCACTTGATTGATATACAAGCAAGGCGGGAATACCGCGACATCAACACCGCTTGGCAAGGCCAGATGACGAAGCCCGTTGATCAGCTCATCGACGCTGGCGCGGGTACCGTGCATCTTCCAGTTACCAGCTACCATAGGGCGACGCATGCTGTACCTCGTCGGTCAAAGTGGGCGCAGATGTTACCCAACACAATCATGGCTGGCAAGCCGAATCAGGCAGAAACTTCAGTTACCAGTTTTGCCAGCTCTTCGGCATAGCTGCGAACCTGGGTTGCATCCTCCCCTTCAACCATCACACGCACCAAAGGCTCTGTGCCGGACTTGCGCAAAAGCACACGTCCGCGACCGGCCATTGCCTGAGTGACGCGCGCGCTGGCCTCCTTGACAGCCGGATGCTCCAGCGGACTTTCACCTCCACCGAAACGCACATTGATCAGCACCTGAGGACACTTGCGCAAAGCTTGTCGAGCTAACGCCAGACCTTCGTTACGCGTTTTGAGCGCCATCAGCACTTGCAGAGCAGCAATGATCGCGTCACCGGTCGTGGTGTGATTGAAACAGACGATATGCCCTGAGTTCTCACCACCGACCAACCAGTTACGCTCAAGCAACTCAGCAATCACATAACGGTCGCCGACATTGGCGCGAACAAACGGAATCGAAAGATCGGCAAGGGCCAGCTCCAGACCGAGATTACTCATCAGGGTGCCTACCACTCCTCCTTGCAGCTTTCCACGCTCCTGCAGATCGCGAGCAATGATGAACAGCAGGTCATCACCGTCAACAATCGCCCCCGTGTGGTCAACCATCAGGACGCGATCACCATCCCCGTCAAAAGCAATACCCAGATCAGCGTGCTCAGCCAGCACCGCCGCCTGCAACTGCCCCATATGAGTGGAGCCGCAATTGTCGTTGATGTTCAGACCATTTGGCTGGGCTGACAGCACCACGACCTCGGCGCCCAGCTCACGAAAAACACTCGGCGCAACTTTATAGGTCGCACCGTGAGCGCAGTCGATGACGATCTTGAGACCGGCGAAATTGGTACCGGTTGGCACACTGCTTTTGCAGAATTCAATGTAACGACCAGAGGCGTCATTGATCCGCGACACCTTGCCGATCTTGCTCGACTCGACCACGGTCATTGGTGTGTCGAGCAACTCTTCGATCATCAATTCCAGCTCATCCGGCAACTTGGTGCCTTTACCTGAGAAGAATTTGATGCCGTTATCATCATGCGGGTTGTGCGAAGCACTGATCACGATGCCGGCTTCAGCCTGGAACGTGCGCGACAGATAGGCAATGGCCGGCGTCGGCATCGGACCAAGCAGCATTACATCCGCCCCCGCCGAAGTCAGTCCAGCTTCAAGCGCCGATTCAAACATATAACCGGAGATGCGCGTGTCTTTGCCAACCAGCACTTTGCAGGCGCCCATCTTGCGGAACGCCATGCCAGCAGCCCAGCCGAGCTTGAGCATGAAGTCAGGAGTAATCGGATATTCCCCGACTCGACCACGAATGCCGTCAGTACCGAAGTATTTCTTGCTCATAACTGCTCCATCGTTCTTATTCAGCCGACTCAACGGCCGCGATCATCCGCACCACGTCTACCGTTTCCGCCACATCATGGACGCGCAATATACGTGCGCCCTTGATTGACGCGAGCGCAGCCAGTGCGAGACCACCATGCAGACGCTCGCCCACAGGACGATTCAAGGCGTGACCAATCATGCTTTTCCGAGATACACCAACCAACAAAGGTCGACCTAGCTTATGCAGAGCCTCCATATGCTTGAACAAGCTTAGGTTGTGCTCCAGGGTTTTGGCGAATCCGAAACCAGGATCAAGTATGACACGCTCGGCAGCAATACCTGCCAACGCGCATTGAGCCATCCGCTCAGCGAGAAATTCGCTCACTTCCCGAGTGACATTCTGATAGCGCGGATCATCCTGCATATCACCAGGCTCACCCAGCATATGCATCAGACACACCGGCAACCCCGTAGCCGCCGCCGCATCCAATGCACCATCGCGCCGCAGTGACCGCACATCATTGATCAATCCGGCACCCAGTCTCGCAGTTTCGCGCATCACCGCCGGAGTCGACGTATCGACCGAGATGATGACATCAAGTTCGCGATTGATCAGCTCGACGATTGGCGCCACGCGCTCAAGCTCTTCCAGCGGCGAAACCGTACGAGCGCCAGGACGGGTGGACTCGCCACCCACATCGATCAGCGTCGCACCTGCGGCGACCATGGCTTCAGCGTGGCGCAAGGCCGCGTCGAGCTGGCTGTAACGGCCACCGTCAGAGAAGGAATCGGGAGTTACATTGAGAATACCCATGACATGCGTCTGGGAAAAATCAAGAACCCGGTTGCCGCAAGGCAACCGGGTCAGGGACTGTACAGAAGTCATTTCAAACCTTAAACATCAGCAGCCGGACCGCCAATCGGTTTTTCCGGACGCTCATCCTGAACGACAGGAGGCGGCGGCGTACCCGCACCACCCGACCAATCGCGAGGCTCGCGAGGCGTGCGACCGGCCATGATGTCGTCGATCTGCTCAGCATCAATCGTTTCATACTTCATCAGCGCGTCAGCCATTGCATCCAGCTTGTCACGATTATCCGTGAGGATCTGCTTGGCCGTGCCGTAGCACTGATCAATAATGCTGCGCACTTCGGAATCGATAAGCTTCGCAGTCTCACCAGAGAAACTGGCGCCCTGACCGCCACCACCACGCCCGAGGAACACTTCACCCTCTTCTTCGGCGTACATCAACGGACCGAGTTTTTCCGAAAGGCCCCACTTGGTCACCATGTTCCGTGCAATCTGACTGGCACGCATGATGTCGTTGGAAGCACCAGTGGTTACACCGTCGAAGCCCAAGGTCATTTCTTCAGCGATACGGCCACCGTACAGCGAGCAAATCTGGCTGATCAGCGCACGCTTGGACAGACTGTAACGATCTTCTTCCGGCAGGAACATGGTCACACCCAACGCACGACCGCGCGGGATAATCGAAACCTTGTAGACCGGGTCATGCTCAGGCACAACACGACCGACAATGGCGTGGCCAGCTTCGTGATAAGCAGTGTTCTGCTTTTCTTTCTCGGACATGACCATCGATTTTCGCTCGGCGCCCATCATGATCTTGTCTTTGGCCAGCTCGAACTCTTTCATCTCGACGATGCGTTTGCCGCTACGAGCAGCGAACAGCGACGCTTCGTTGACCAGGTTGGCCAAGTCGGCACCGGAGAAGCCCGGAGTACCGCGAGCGATAACGGCCGGAGCAACGTCGTCACCCATTGGCACTTTGCGCATGTGAACCTTGAGAATCTGCTCGCGACCACGAATATCTGGCAGGCCGACCACAACCTGACGGTCGAAACGGCCCGGACGCAGCAATGCCGGATCGAGTACGTCAGGACGGTTGGTTGCAGCAATCACAATGATGCCGTCATTCATTTCGAAGCCGTCCATCTCAACCAGCAACTGGTTGAGGGTCTGCTCACGCTCGTCGTGACCACCCCCCATGCCGGCGCCACGGTGGCGACCGACAGCGTCGATTTCGTCGATGAAAATGATGCAAGGCGCATGTTTCTTCGCCTGCTCGAACATGTCACGCACACGGCTGGCACCGACACCGACGAACATTTCGACGAAGTCAGAACCGGAAATGGTGAAGAAAGGCACTTTGGCTTCGCCAGCGATAGCCTTGGCCAGCAAAGTCTTACCGGTACCCGGAGGCCCCACCATCAGCACGCCACGAGGGATACGACCACCCAGACGCTGGAACTTGCCCGGATCACGCAGGAACTCTACCAACTCACCCACTTCTTCCTTGGCTTCGTCGCAACCGGCAACGTCAGCCAAAGTAGTCTTGACCTGATCTTCGGAGAGCAGGCGCGCCTTGCTCTTGCCGAAGCTCATCGGTCCGCCCTTGCCGCCAGCGCCGCCCTGCATCTGGCGCATGAAGAACATGAACACCGCGATAATCACCAGGATCGGGAAGCTGGCTACCAGAAGCTGGGTCCAGATGCTCTGCTGCTCAGGTTGCTTGCCCTCAACCACAACGTGGTTATCGACCAGATCACCGATCAGGCCATTGTCCTGAATAGCGGGACGAATGGTCTTGAAGCTGTCGCCGTCGTTGCGCTTGCCGGTAATCACATAGCCATCAACCGCTACGCGCTCGACCTTGCCATCCTTGACCTGCTGGATGAAGTCGGAATAGTTGAGGGTCTGCGGCTCGTTAGGGCTGGAGAAGTTGTTCATCACCGTCACCAGGACAGCCGCGATGATCAACCGCAGGATCAAATTCTTTGCCAGATCGTTCATTTATCTACCCTCTGAAGCAAGCTCCGCTACTGGCGCGCGCTTCGCATGATATTCACCGGCCTAACTTACTACATTACCTACAACTCTGGCAGGCGCCGTCTGTAACCCTTTGTGAAACACTTTCTACACAATATTCGCTAAAGCGCTCGGGGCAAAATACGAAAAACCTATCACCCCCGTGAAAAAAACCCGTTTTACTCACTACGCCCGCGATAACCCCAAGCCAGCATGTACTGCTCGCGGGAGCTGCCACGAGAAGAATCCGGTTTGATCATCTGGATCTTGTCGAACTTCTTGCGGGCATCCTTCAGGTAAACATCAAACCCTTCGCCCTGAAAAATCTTGATTACGAAATTACCACCCGGCTTGAGTATCCGCTCCGCCAGATCAAGCGCCAACTCGCAAAGGAACATGGCTTTGGGCATGTCCACTTCAGGTGTACCACTCATATTGGGGGCCATATCGGAAATCACAAGGTCTACCTGCGAATTACCGACGGCATCCAGGATCTGCGCGAGTACTGCGTCCTCGGTGAAGTCGCCCTGAATGAAGGTCACGTCCGGAATACTGTCCATTTCCAGGATGTCCGAGGCAATCAGACGCCCCTGACCACCGATCAGCCGGCTAGTAACCTGCGACCAGCCACCAGGCGCAGCCCCCAGATCGACAACACTCATGCCCGGACGGATCAGCTTGTATTTCTCTTGAACCTCCAGAAGCTTGTAACTCGCACGCGAGCGGTAGCCATCCTTCTGCGCTTGCTTCACATAGGGATCATTGACATGTCTTTTCAGCCAACCAAGGCTTGTCTTGGAACGCGCCATTGGGCACCTCGATGATAAGGGTCGTGATTAATTGGGCGGATCCACGAACCCTCGGGTAAAATGGCCGCCATTTTACAGAATCCAGACGAAAGGGTCAGATTATGCCGCTCACTCAAGAGCAGAAGAAACAGTACAAATCCATTGGCCACCATCTGAAACCAGTCTTGACTGTGGCTGACAACGGTTTGACTGAAGGTGTTTTAGCCGAACTTGAACGCGCATTGGCGGATCACGAGCTGATCAAAATCAAGCTCAACATCCTTGATCGCGAGTCGCGCCTGGCGCACATCGCAGAACTGTGCAAGGTCGGCAAGGCTGACCTGGTACAGGTCATCGGCAAGATGGCACTGGTTTACCGCAAGAACTTCAGCGTCAACAAGCAGCTGTCGAACGTTCATCGCTTCAAGTGATGACAAGGGTCAAGGGTGTGCTTCGCGCACCCTGCCACTCCATCCAGGTACCGGCTGCAGCACCAGCACCAACCCGGAAAACCCCAGAACCAGATAACTGAATACCTGCCAGCGCTGAGCATCCGGCCAGCCGATACGCACGGCGACAAACATCGCACACGCATTCAACGCCATCAACAGCACCTGCCCGCGAAAATCTTGCCATAGACTGCCAAGGCCCTCGGCCTGCACCAGCACCAAGGCCTGAAAAATCAAGCATGCGGCGGAAAAACCCACCACCAGCACTTCAAATGCACTGGCGATTTCATCAATCAGCAACTGCGCCAGGCCAATCTGACCCAACGCCGGCTGCAAACCAAAATGAATCAACCAAAGACCACCGACCCACAACATCTGGGTCAGCTGCCAAAGCATGGCGCCCGCGCGTAGCGGGCGCCCGGTTTCAGATGTGACGGACTTCGACAATCTCATACTCGATAACGCCACCTGGCGTTTTCACAGCAACCACATCACCCTCTTCCTTGCCGATCAAAGCACGAGCAAGAGGAGAACCGACTGAAATCTTGCCGAGTTTGAAGTCAGCCTCATCCTCACCCACGATGTGGTAAGTGACGCTTTCATCAGTTTCGACATTAGCGATTTCAACGGTGGTGCCGAAAATCACTTTACCGGTATGGGGAATCGTCGTGACATCGATGATCACCTGATTCTGAATCCGGCCCTCAATATCACGAATCCGCGCTTCGACCATGCCTTGCTGTTCACGAGCGGCATGGTATTCAGCGTTTTCCTTCAAGTCACCCAACTCGCGGGCCGTACCGATGTCCTGGCTAAGCTTTGGACGAACGACCTTGGTCAGGTGAGTGTGCTCTTCTTCCAGGGCGCGAGCGCCCTGAACAGTCATTGGGTACTTGATTATGCTCATGCCTTCAATCCTGCGTGTAGATCCTGCAAGCGGCGCACGGTTTTTTCAGGACCGAATTTCAGCGCTTCACAGATAGCTTCGCCAGCAGCAATGGTGGTGGTGCAGTAAATCTTGTGCTGCAAGGCATTACGACGAATGGAGTAGGAGTCGGCGATCGACTGACGACCTTCAGTGGTGTTGATGATCAGAGTGACTTCGTCATTCTTTATCATGTCGACCACGTGCGGACGCCCCTCGGTCACCTTGTTCACACGGCGCACTTTCAGGCCCGCAGCTTCGATCAGCTTGGCAGTACCGGCAGTGGCAACCACTTCGAAGCCCAAGTTGATCAGATCACGGGCTACGCCTGCAACCAGTGGCTTGTCGTCGTCACGCACGCTGATGAATGCAGTACCGCCGGTCGGCAGCACTTCGCTGGCACCCATTTGGGCCTTGGCGAAAGCTTCGCCGAAGGTGTCGCCGACACCCATCACTTCACCAGTGGACTTCATCTCTGGGCCGAGGATCGGGTCAACGCCAGGGAATTTGGCGAACGGGAAGACCGCCTCTTTCACGCTGTAGAAGTTCGGGATGATTTCCTTGGTGAAACCAATTTCTTTCAGGGTTTTACCGGCCATCACGCGAGCCGCGATCATCGCCAGGGAAACACCGATGCACTTGGAGACGAACGGTACGGTACGGGAAGCGCGCGGGTTCACCTCGATGACGTAGATGTCTTCGCCTTGCAGCGCCAACTGCACGTTCATCAGGCCGACAACACCCAACTCCAGGGCCATTTTCTTGACCTGTTCGCGCATCTCGTCCTGGATGTGCGCCGGCAGCGAGTAAGGCGGCAGCGAGCACGCGGAGTCACCGGAGTGAACGCCAGCCTGTTCGATGTGCTGCATGATCGCGCCGATCACCACGTCCTTGCCGTCGCAGACCGCATCAACGTCCATCTCGATGGCGCAGTTGAGGAAGTGATCGAGCAGCACCGGGCTGTCGTTGGACACCTGCACCGCGTCACGCAGGTAACGCTTGAGCTCGTCTTCCTTGTAGACGATCTCCATTGCGCGACCGCCCAGCACGTAGGACGGGCGCACCACCAGCGGATAACCGATCTTCGCAGCAGCGCGAACAGCTTCGTCTTCGCTACGCACGGTGGCGTTTGGCGGCTGACGCAAGTTCAGACGCTCAACCATTTGCTGGAAGCGCTCACGGTCTTCAGCGCGGTCGATGGCGTCAGGGCTGGTGCCGATGATCGGTACGCCGGCAGCTTCCAGAGCACGAGCCAGTTTCAGCGGAGTCTGGCCGCCGTACTGGACGATCACACCTTTGGGCTTCTCGACGCGGCAGATTTCCAGCACGTCTTCCAGCGTTACCGGCTCGAAGTACAGACGGTCGGACGTGTCGTAGTCGGTGGACACGGTTTCCGGGTTGCAGTTGACCATAATGGTCTCGTAACCGTCTTCGCGCAGAGCGAGGGCCGCGTGAACGCAGCAGTAGTCGAACTCGATACCCTGACCGATACGGTTCGGACCGCCGCCCAGAATCATGATTTTGTCGCGACCGGACGGCGCCGCTTCGCACTCTTCCTCGTAAGTCGAGTACAGGTAAGCAGTGTCGGTGGCGAACTCGGCCGCGCAGGTGTCAACGCGCTTGTAGACCGGGAACACTTCCAGCTTGTGACGGTGAGTGCGCAGGTTTTTCTCGGTAACGCCCAGCAACTTGGCCAGACGCTGATCGGAGAAGCCTTTGCGCTTGAGCTTGAACATCAGGTCGCGGTCGATAGCGGACAGACCGAGGGTCTTGACCTTCTCTTCGTCCTTGATCAGATCTTCGATCTGCACCAGGAACCACGGGTCGATCATGTTCATGCCGAAGATGTCTTCGACAGTCATGCCCGCACGGAAGGCGTCTGCCACGTACCAGATACGCTCGGCGCCCGGCACAGTCAGTTCGCGCTTGAGCACGCTCATGCTTTCCGGATTGCTCAGGTCGAGCTTCTCGTCCAGACCGCAAACACCAACCTCCAGACCGCGCAGGGCTTTCTGCAGGGATTCCTGGAAGGTACGGCCGATAGCCATGACTTCGCCGACCGATTTCATCTGCGTGGTCAGGCGTGCGTCAGCCTTGGCGAATTTCTCGAAGGCGAAGCGGGGCAGCTTGGTCACGACGTAGTCGATGGACGGCTCGAAGGACGCCGGGGTCTTCCCACCGGTGATGTCGTTCGACAGTTCGTCGAGGGTGTAACCCACAGCCAGTTTGGCCGCGACTTTGGCGATCGGGAAACCGGTGGCTTTCGAAGCCAGCGCCGAGGAACGCGATACACGCGGGTTCATTTCGATCACGACCATACGGCCAGTGTTCGGGCAGATACCGAATTGAACGTTGGAACCGCCGGTCTCGACGCCGATCTCGCGCAGTACCGCCAGGGAGGCGTTACGCAGGATCTGGTATTCCTTGTCGGTCAGGGTCTGAGCCGGGGCGACAGTGATCGAGTCACCGGTGTGCACGCCCATCGGGTCGAAGTTTTCGATCGAGCAGACGATGATGCAGTTGTCCTTTTTGTCGCGGACAACTTCCATTTCATATTCTTTCCAGCCGATCAGGGATTCGTCGATCAGCAGCTCTTTGGTTGGCGACAGGTCCAGACCACGGGCGCAGATTTCTTCGAACTCTTCACGGTTGTAAGCGATACCGCCACCAGTGCCGCCCATGGTGAAGGACGGACGGATGATGCACGGAAAACCCAACGTCTCGAGGACTGCGTTGGCTTCTTCCATGCTGTGGGCGATACCGGAACGCGGGCAGGCCAGGCCGATGGATTTCATCGCCTTGTCGAAACGCGAACGGTCTTCAGCCTTGTCGATGGTGTCGGCGTTGGCACCGATCATCTCCACGCCGAACTTCTCCAGAACGCCTTCGCGCTCCAGATCCAGGGCGCAGTTCAGAGCAGTCTGGCCGCCCATGGTTGGCAACACTGCATCGGGACGTTCTTTTTCGATGATCTTGGCAACAGTCTGCCACTTGATCGGCTCGATGTACGTGGCGTCAGCCATGTCCGGGTCGGTCATGATGGTGGCCGGGTTGGAGTTCACCAGGATGACGCGGTAACCCTCTTCGCGCAGGGCCTTGCAGGCCTGGGCGCCGGAGTAGTCGAATTCGCAAGCCTGGCCGATAACGATCGGGCCAGCGCCAAGAATCAGGATGCTTTTAATGTCTGTACGTTTTGGCATGGGTTTGTCACTCAAATCCGCAGGTCAGTCGGCAAGCCGTCTTGATCGATTTCTGAAGTCTCGAGGGGGCCGCCGGTGTCGGGGCCGCCCTCGAAGGGCTTCTCTCTACAGTCTCAAGGCGAACGCTTAGCGTCGCTTGGCCATCTCGTTGATGAAGCGGTCGAACAGTGGCGCGACATCGTTCGGGCCCGGGCTCGCCTCAGGGTGACCCTGGAAGCTGAACGCGCTTTTGTCGGTGCGCTCGATGCCTTGCAGGGTGCCGTCGAACAGCGATTTGTGAATCGCGCGGACGTTGGCAGGCAGCGTTTCTTCGTCTACCGCAAAACCGTGGTTCTGGCTGGTGATCATCACGACGCCCGTGTCCAGGTCCTGCACCGGGTGGTTGGCACCGTGGTGACCATGGCCCATTTTCAGGGTCTTGGCACCGGAGGCCAGCGCCAGCAACTGGTGACCGAGGCAAATGCCGAATACCGGAGTTTCGGTTTCCAGCACGTCCTTGATCGCCTGGATCGCATAGTCGCACGGCTCCGGATCACCAGGGCCGTTGGACAGGAACACACCGTCCGGCTTCAGAGCCAGTACGTCAGCGGCCGGAGTTTGCGCCGGGACCACGGTAACGCGGCAGCCGCGCTCAACCAGCATGCGCAGAATGTTCAGCTTGACGCCAAAGTCGTAGGCAACGACGTGGTAAGGCAACTCGGAAGCTTCGATGGTCGCGTGGCTGTCGGTTTTCAGATCCCAGACAGTGGAGCGCCATTCGTATTGAGCCTTGGTGCTGACGACTTTCGCCAGATCCATTCCCTTGAGGCCCGGAAAGCCTTGCGCGGCAGCAATGGCGGCTTCTTCAGAGATGTTGTCACCGGCCATGATGCAGCCGTTCTGTGCACCTTTTTCACGCAGGATGCGGGTCAGACGACGGGTGTCGATACCGGCGATCGCCACAACATTGTTGGCTTTCAGGTAATCAGACAGGGACATCGTGTTGCGCCAGTTGCTCGCCACCAGCGGCAAGTCACGGATGACCAGACCAGCGGACCAGACGCGGTCGGACTCGGCGTCTTCGGGCGTGGTGCCGGTGTTGCCGATGTGCGGGTAAGTCAGGGTAACGATCTGTTTTGGGTAGTTAGTATTGTTTTGTATTTGTTTTTATTGGT
>NZ_JBIUWN010000033.1:11935-57387 GCF_044743485.1 Pseudomonas sp. NPDC087614
CACCTCACCAACGGTTTGACCGTCGGCTCCAATGGCTTCGCCGCGAAAAATGCTGCCATCAGCAAGGGCAAGTATGGCTGGCTTAGTCAAGAAGACCTCCCGTAAATAACGCATGAAAGGGCGATCGCAGGTTGTAAAAAAGCGGAGTGACGTATGGACACGTCACCCCGCTTCTTCACTGAATTATTCTGCTCGCTTTTAGTGGACACACTAAAGCTGTAGCTTACAGAAAAAGGCTTTTTGGGTCCACCGCTAATGAGCCTAAAAGGCCGGAGAATGCGACAGGACGTCGCTCGGCGGAGAAAATCCAGCGCAAACAGGGCGTTTGCGCCGGGTTCAAACGGTCAATCAACGCAGGTCGAGCACGTCTTGCATGTCGTACAGGCCCGGCTCGCGACCGTCCAGCCACAACGCCGCACGCACCGCGCCCTTGGCGAACGTCATGCGGCTCGATGCCTTATGGGTGATCTCCAGACGCTCACCCTCACAGGCGAACAGCACCGTGTGATCACCCACCACATCCCCACCACGAACCGTGGCAAAACCGATGGTTTCGCGCTCGCGGGCACCGGTATGGCCTTCACGACCGTAGACCGCAACTTTCTGCAGATCACGATCCAGCGCACCGGCAATCACCTCACCCATGCGCAACGCCGTACCCGACGGCGCATCGATCTTGTGGCGGTGGTGAGCCTCGATGATTTCGATGTCGGCATCATCACCCAACACGCGCGCCGCCATGTCCAGCAGCTTCAGCGAAAGGTTGACGCCTACACTGAAGTTGGCGGCAAAGACGATGGGAATATCCTTACCCGCCTCGGCCAGCAATTGCTTTTGCGCCGCATCCAGCCCGGTGGTGCCGATGACCATGGCCTTGCCTGCCTTGCGGCAGAACGCCAAATTTTTCAGCATCACTTCCGGCAGCGTGAAGTCGATCAATACATCGAATTCATCAGCGACCGCTTCCACATGACCGGAGAGCGGCACGCCAATTCGCCCCAGCGAAGCCAACTCACCGGCATCCACCCCGATCAGCGTGCTGCCAGGACGGACGACAGCGGCAGTCAACCCGGTCAGTGGCGCGCGCTGCTGCACGGCCTCCACCAGAATTTTACCCATGCGCCCGGCGGCGCCCATCACTGCAATACGTCGCATGCCCACTCCTTACAAGTCGCCGAAGAAGCGCTTCACACCGTCAAACCAACCCGTGGTTTTCGGCGAGTGGCTGTTGTCATCGGCCAGGGAGCTGCGGAACTCTTCCAGCAATTCGCGCTGACGACGATTCAGGTTGACCGGCGTCTCGACCGCTACACGGCACATCAAGTCGCCCGCACCACCGCCACGCACAGGAGCCACACCCTTGCCGCGCACGCGGAACTGCTTGCCGGTCTGGGTACCTTCAGGGATTTTCAGTTTGACGCGACCGTCGAGGGTCGGAATTTCCAGCTCGCCGCCCAGCGCTGCATCGACAAAGCTGATCGGCACTTCGCAGAACAGATGTTTGCCGTCACGCTGAAAGATGTCGTGCTCTCGCACGTTGATGACGACATACAGGTCACCAGTCGGACCACCTTGAGTACCCGCCTCGCCTTCGCCAGACAGACGAATGCGGTCGCCAGTATCGACGCCGGCCGGCACTTTGACCGACAGGGTTTTGTACTCTTCAACGCGGCCGTCACCGTGGCAGGAGTCGCACGGATCGGAAATGATCTTGCCCTGGCCATGGCAACGCGGGCAGGTTTGCTGCACCGAGAAGAAGCCCTGCTGCATGCGCACCTGACCGATGCCGCCACACGTCGGGCAAGTCGAAGGTGACGAGCCTTTTTTGGCACCTGAACCATCGCACGGCTTGCAATTGACCAGTGTCGGAACGCGGATATTCACGGTTGTGCCGCGCACCGCTTCTTCCAGATTCAGTTCCAGGGTGTAGCGCAAGTCGCTGCCACGCTGAGCCCCGCCACGGGAACCACCGCGACCGCCACCGAAGAAGTCACTGAAGACATCGCCAAAGATGTCGGAGAAGTTCTGACCACCGAAACCGGCACCGCCCCCCCCCATGCTTGGGTCGACACCGGCATGACCATACTGGTCGAACGCCGCGCGCTTGCTCGAGTCGGACAATACTTCGTAGGCCTCATTGGCCTCTTTGAACAGTTCTTCCGATGCTTTGTCATCGGGATTACGGTCCGGGTGATGCTTCATCGCCAAACGGCGATAGGCCTTTTTCAGGTCTGCGTCGCTCGCGCCACGCTCAACACCCAACACCTCGTAATAGTCACGCTTTGCCATAAGTCTTTGCACTCTTAAGGACGTTCGGCAAACCCCTCCTGAGCCTCGCCAAACTCGTTGAGCCCCAATACAGGCCCGGACCCAACTCACGTCAATTCAACGATCCTGGTCTGTGATTCATGCGGTACTTTCGACGTGAAAAGCAGGAGCATTTTCAGCCATACCGCCAGCATCCGAACGCTGTCGCATGCTGTAAAAATTCGCGTATTCCAGATACACCAACGCGGGAGCAAGCTCCCGCGCGGCGACATCCTACCAGTCACCGCCGAAAGGCAGTCAACCGGCCGACCAACAACTTACTTGTGGTCTTTGACTTCTTCGAACTCTGCATCGACCACGTCTTCAGGTTTCTCAGCCGATTCGCCTTGCGGGGCTGCACCATCAGCTGGCTGAGCCTGGTCGGCGTACATCTTCTGAGCAACCGGAGCGGAGAGTTTCGACAGCTCTTCAACCCTGGCTTCGATGGCAGCCTTGTCGTCGCCTTTAACAGCGGCTTCCAGAGCGACCACAGCGGCTTCGATCGCAGTCTTCTCTTCGGCGCTGACCTTGTCGCCAGCTTCGGAGACCATTTTGCGAGTCGAGTGAACCAGTGCATCACCTTGGTTACGGGCGACGGCCAGTTCTTCGAACTTGCGATCTTCGTCAGCGTTCGCTTCGGCGTCACGCACCATGCGCTCGATTTCTTCGTCGGACAGACCGGAGTTGGCCTTGATCACGATCGACTGAGTCTTGCCGGTGGCCTTGTCTTTCGCACCAACGTGCAGGATGCCGTTGGCATCGATGTCGAAAGTCACTTCAATCTGCGGCACGCCACGTGGAGCGGGTGGAATGTCGGCCAGGTCGAACTTGCCCAGGGATTTGTTTTGTGTGGCTTGCTTACGCTCACCTTGCAGAACATGAATGGTCACAGCGCCCTGGTTGTCGTCGGCAGTCGAGAACACTTGCGATTTCTTGGTAGGAATCGTGGTGTTTTTCTCGATCAGCGCGGTCATCACGCCACCCATGGTTTCGATACCCAGGGTCAGCGGGCTGACGTCGAGCAGCAGAACGTCTTTCACGTCGCCAGCCAGAACAGCGCCCTGAATCGCAGCACCCATGGCAACCGCTTCGTCCGGGTTAACGTCTTTACGTGCTTCTTTACCGAAGAAATCGGTTACCAGCTTCTGTACCAGCGGCATACGAGTCTGACCGCCGACCAGGATCACGTCGTTGATCGCGCCAACGTCCAGACCAGCGTCTTTCATGGCGATGCGGCAAGGTTCGATGGTGCGCTGAACCAAGTCTTCAACCAGAGCTTCGAGCTTGGCACGCGAGATCTTGACGTTCAGGTGCTTAGGACCGGTGGCGTCTGCAGTGATGTACGGCAGGTTCACGTCGGTCGACTGAGCGGACGACAGCTCGATCTTGGCTTTCTCAGCGGCTTCTTTCAGGCGCTGCATGGCCAGCGGATCACCTTTGAGGTTCATGCCGCTTTCTTTCTTGAATTCGTCCACGAGGTAGTCGATCAGACGAATGTCGAAGTCTTCACCGCCCAGGAACGTGTCACCGTTGGTGGCCAACACTTCGAACTGGTGCTCGCCGTCAACTTCAGCGATCTCGATCACCGAAACGTCGAAAGTACCGCCACCCAGGTCGTAAACGATCACGGTGTGATCGCCCTTGGCCTTGTCCATACCGTAAGCCAGAGCGGCGGCGGTTGGTTCGTTGATGATACGTTTTACGTCCAGACCGGCGATGCGGCCGGCGTCTTTGGTCGCCTGACGCTGGCTGTCGTTGAAGTAAGCCGGAACGGTGATTACCGCCTCAGTCACTGGCTCGCCGAGGTAATCTTCGGCGGTCTTCTTCATTTTCTTCAGAATTTCAGCCGAGATTTGTGGCGGGGCCATTTTCTGGCCGTTTACTTCAACCCAAGCGTCGTTGTTGTCAGCCTTGACGATCTTGTAAGGGACCATCTGAATGTCTTTCTGCACAACTTCTTCGTCGAAACGACGACCGATCAGACGCTTTACGGCGTACAGAGTGTTGTGCGGGTTGGTAACAGCCTGACGCTTGGCCGACTGACCTACCAGAATTTCGCCATCGTTGGCGTAAGCGATGATCGACGGCGTGGTACGCGCGCCTTCAGCGTTTTCAATAACTTTTGCTTTGCCGTTTTCCAGCACGGAGACGCAGGAGTTGGTAGTCCCCAGGTCGATACCGATAATTTTGCCCATGTTAACTCTCCCGAAACTTTGGATTTGGATGCCGCAGCAGTGGTGGCTAACTGCGGTAGCACTTAAACGCTTGACTTCTAAATGGGGGCCTTGCGGCTAATTTCAAGCCTGCTCATCAATAGAAGGCGAAACTGGCGCAGGCGCCTTGCTGACCACGACCATGGCCGGGCGCAACAAGCGGCCGTTGAGCTGGTAGCCCTTCTGGAACACCTTCAGAACGCTGTTCGGCTCTACGTCGGCGCTTTCCTGCATGGCCATCGCCTGATGGTGAACGGCATTGAACGGTTCGCCATGCGGATCGATCGCTTCAAGCTGATAACGCTTGAGGGTGTCGTGGAACATTTTCAGCGTCAGCTCGATCCCCTCGCGCATCGGACGAATACTTTCGTCGTCCGGGTTCGACAGCTCGAGGCCGCGCTCCAGGCTGTCGACAATCGGCAACAGATCGCTGGCGAATTTTTCAAGCGCAAACTTGTGCGCTTTCTCGACGTCTTGCTCGGCACGACGACGGACGTTCTGCAGATCAGCGGCAACACGCAGAGACTGATCCTGCGCGGCGGCCAATTGCTCTTCGAGCACTTGTACACGGGTCGCCAGGTCGTCACCCGAACCCTCGGGCGTTGGATTGGCTTCTGGGTTTTGCTTATCTACTGTCTGTTCGTCAGCCATAGAATTCTCCTTTCAATATCGTCCGCGAGTTCGACTCGCGCTTCTGTCCCGATATATGGGGACGCAAAATCAGGCTTCAAGGGGCTTCAATGATTAACCCTACAAAAAAGTGCCGCTTTCTCATTCCTCAATGCACTAAGAAATTTTTCCGATCAAGCGAATCGAGCTAAGAGGGGGCATTGTCAGCCCGAAACAAAACACTGTATAAATAACCAGACCTAAAGCCTGGGAGCGGCCTTTATGCTGGTGCACCTGTCTGTACACAACTACGCCATCGTTGAACATCTCGATCTCGAACTCGATCGCGGGATGAGCGTGATCACAGGGGAAACCGGCGCAGGCAAATCGATCATGCTCGACGCCCTGGGCCTGACCCTTGGCGATCGTGCCGACAGTGGCGTAGTGCGCCCGGGCGCCGACAAGGCCGATATTCTGGCGACTTTCGACCTGATCGATATCCCCGAAGCCCGCGCCTGGCTAGCCGAACGCGACCTGGACATCGACGGCCCCTGCATCCTGCGCCGGGTCATCACCTGCGAAGGTCGTTCGCGCGGCTATATCAACGGCACGCCCTGCCCGCTGGGTGATCTCAAGGCTCTCGGCGAATTGCTGATCGATATCCATAGCCAGCATGAACACCAGTCCCTGCTGAAAACCGACACCCATCGCCGACTGCTGGACGAATACGCCGGCGCTACCGACCTGGCGCGCCAAGTGCATCTGGCCGCGCAGCGTTGGCGCCAGACACGCCAGGAGCTGGAGCGCCTCTCCAATTCCGGCGACGAACAACGCGCGCGCCATCAACTGCTCAGCTACCAGCTCGAAGAACTGGAAAATCTCGGCCTCGGCGATAACGAACTCGAGCAGTTGGAGCAGGAACACAAAAACCTGACCAACGCCGAAACCTTGCTGGGTATTTGTCGACAAGTGGTCGAGCAATGCAGCGAAAGTGATTCCGGCAACGTGCTGAATGCGCTGACCGCCAGCCTCAATCGCTTATCGAGTGTGAACAATTCGGTCGGCGCACTGGGCGAAGCAAGCAGCTTGCTGACCAGCGCGCAGATCCAGGTTGAAGAAGCCGTTGGTGAACTCAACCGCTTCCTTGATAACTTCGATGCCGACCCGGCTCGCCTGCAATATCTGGAAGAGCGACTGGATGCCATTTACACGCTGGCGCGCAAGCACAGGATTCAACCAACCGAAGTCAGTGAAATGCAGCAGAAACTGCTGGATGAAATCGAAACGCTCAATGCCAACGACGAATCCATCGAGCGCTTGAGCGAAGAGCTAGCCTCCTATGCTCGCCATTATCAGGAGAAGGCCCGCGAGCTGAGTGATTTGCGCCATCAGGCCGCCGGCAGCCTCGCCAGCGCGGTAGAGCAGGAAATTCAACGCCTGGGCATGCCGGGCGGGCGGTTCACCATTGAGCTGCGCGCCAATAGCAGCGAAGAACTTCTGCCCAACGGGCTGGAGCAAGTCGAACTGCTGGTCAGCGCCAACCCCGGCCAACCCCTGAAGGCACTGGCGAAAGTGGCGTCCGGTGGCGAACTGTCACGTATCAGCTTGGCAATTCAAGTGATTACCGCGCAAACCTCCCGCGTACCCACACTGGTATTCGACGAGGTGGACGTAGGCATTGGCGGTCCGACCGCTGAAATTGTCGGCCAATTGCTTCGCCGTCTGGGTGAACGCGGACAGGTTCTGACGGTGACGCACTTGCCACAAGTGGCGGCGCAAGGTCACCAACACCTGTTTGTACACAAGGTACGGGGCGAACAGGCAACCCATACTGCTGTCTCCAAGCTGAGCAAGAACGACCGAATAGAAGAAGTGGCACGCATGCTGGGCGGCATCGACCTGACCAAGGAATCCTTGGCGCATGCGAAAAAGATGGTCGTCACTGCCAAAGTTTAAAGATGACAGAAAGCACGAAGGCGACCCTTGGGTCGCCTTCGCTCGTTTCGCGAACCTGAAATTCGCGCGACATGCTTACTTTTTCTTGCGTACGTACAGCACCAGGTTGTGATCCACCAACTCGACACCGTGCTCCTCGGCAATTGCATTCTGGAGTTTTTCGATTTCCACGCTGATGAACTCGACGACTTCACCGGTTTCAACGTCAACCATATGGTCGTGGTGCCCACCGTCGGCCAATTCGAATACCGCGTGGCCACCGTCGAAGTTGTGACGGACCACGAGACCAGCCGCTTCAAACTGGGTCAGAACACGGTAAACCGTGGCCAGACCGACGTCCTCGCCAGCTTCCATCAACGCCTTGTAGACGTCCTCGGCACTCATGTGACGCTGCTCGGTAGAGTCGAGCATTTGCAGGATCTTGACCCGTGGCAGGGTCACTTTCAGACCGGCTTAGCGTAGTTCGCTATTAACAACCATGGATAGCTTTCTCGCGATGCTGCTTCGCAGCTTCTCTTAATGCGGGTATGATCGGCGTTTACGTTGTCCCAGCCAAGATAGTGGAAGTCGCCCACCGATGCAAAACACCAAGCTCTTGCTAACCAGTTTCACCTTTGTGGGACTGCTCGCACTCGCCGGTTGTTCATTCCCCGGGGTATACAAAAACTACATCCAGCAGTGAAATGTCGTCACGCAGGACATGATAGACCAGTTACGCCCGGGAATGACCCGGCCGCAAGTACGGTTTATCATGGGTAACCCCCTGCTTACCGACACGTTCCATGCCAATCGCTGGGATTATCTGTACAGCCTGCAACCGGGTGGCGGTGAACGCCAACAGGAACGCATCAGCGTTATTTTTAACTCAAACGACCAGCTTGTCAGCCTGTCTGGTGACTTCATGCCGGGCGTAAGCCGTGACGAAGCCATTCTCGGCAAGGACAGTGGCACTACCGTGACCGCTCCTGCTGAAAACGCCGAGAAGCCAAAACCGGAAAAACCGGTCAAGCCAGGTTCCATGCTGGATCAGATCCAGAAGGAAGTCGATGGTGTAGAAACCGTTCCGGTTCCGACACCAGAGCCGCTGGACACCTCGCCGCAATAATTGGCGAGGCAATAAAAAACCCGGGAGTTCCGGGTTTTTTATTGCCTGCAGATTGGCTTGCTTACTGATTTCGAGCTTTGGCTTCAGCTGCTTTAGCCGCACGCAAACGCCGAACCTCTTTGGGGTCGGCGAGCAGCGGCCGGTAAATCTCGATTCGATCCCCCGCCTGAACGAGCCTTGCATCCGGATCAGAAACCACTTTGCCAAAAATCCCCAGAGGACACTCAGACAGATTCAACTCGGGAAACTCGATATCGATACCCGAGGCAAACACCGCCGATCGCACGGTCGCCCCCTCAACCAAGCTGACCGTACGCAGCACCTGACGATCAACGGCCGCAAATACGACCTCTATCTCGATCATCGATTCAACCATGCATCTGCTTGGCACGCTGGCAGAACGCATCCACCAGGGTATTCGCAGCCTGATTGAACAGCGGCCCCAGCGTGGCGCGCACTAGCGGCCCCGCGTAGTCGAAGGACAGATCCAAACTGATCTTGCAGGCCTTCTCGTTCAACACCTTGAACACCCATACGCCGTGCAACTGATTGAAAGGGCCCTCTTCGAGATTCATTTCGATCGATTGCCCAGGTACCAGCGTGTTGCGCGTCACGAAATGCTGACTGAGGCCACCCTTGGCCACGCCCACGCTGGCACGCATATGCTCGGGCGAGCTTTCCAGCACTTCAGCCGACGAGCACCACGGTAAAAACTCCGGATAACGCGCCACGTCGTTGACCAGGTCGTAAAGAAATTGCGCCGGGTACGGCAGCAGCGCCGATCGTTGAATATGTGTCGTCATGTAAGCGTCACTTCCAGAGCTGGGTGGCAAACACTACAAGAATGCCGATGGGCGCCACATAGCGCATCAAGAACAAAGACAGGGCAAACAGCGCCGGGTTACGAGTCGACAACTCGTCACGCACCGCATCACGCCCCATCACCCACCCGGCAAACAGCACGAAACACAACCCACCCAGCGGCAACATGATCCGCGAGGTGAAGAAATCGATCACACCGAAGAAATCAAGGCCACTCTGCGCGCCCCATTGGTAGAGATGGAACATCCCGCCTTCGCTCACGAAAAACTTGGCTTCCTTCCAGATATTGAAGGAGAACACCGTGCCCAAACCGACGAACCAGCAGGTGAATGCCAGCCAGAATGTCACCCAGGCACGCCTGACTTTCGTGCGTTCCACCAGGTAGGCAACCATGGGCTCAAGTAACGAAATTGCCGAACTCCAAGCCGCAACCGCCACCAGAACAAAGAACACAACGCCCATCAACTGACCGAAAGCCACATTACCAAAAGCGAATGGCAGACTGACGAACATCAGGCCTGGCCCCTCGCTAGGGTTCAGTCCGCCGGCGAACACAATAGGAAACAAGGCCAGACCGGCCACCAGCGAAACAAACGTGTCGAGCAATGCCACGCCGACAACCGTGCCGGACAATGACGCACTCTTGGGCATGTAGGCGCCGTAGATCATGATCGAGCCAACGCCCACGCTCAAAGAGAAGAACGCGTGGCCCATGGCGGGCAGCAAACCGTCGAGGACTTTTTCCGGGTGAAAGTCGAACATGAAATGCACGCCTTCCATGAAATGCCCAGTGGTCATGCTGTACCCCAGCAGCACCAGAATCATCACGAACAGCAGCGGCATCATGATCCGCAGGCTGCGCTCAAGCCCTGCAACCACGCCCTTGGCGATGACGAGCGCGGACAGCAGCATAAAAATCGTGTGCCAAAGTGTCAGACGCCAAGGATCGGCAATGACATTGCCAAAATAGGCACCGACCTGATCAGCCGTAGCGCCCTGAAAGTCGCCGCGCCCCATGTCGATGATGTAATCCAGCGACCAGCCACCGACCACACTGTAGAAAGACAGAATCAGCAATGCCGTGATCATCCCGGCAAACGCCCCCCACGACCACTTGGGCGAGTGCCCAGCCTCAAGCGCCAGCACCTTCAGGGCATTCGCCGGACTTTGCCGGGCGCGCCGGCCTATCAGGGTTTCAGCGAGCATGACAGGGATGCCGATCAGTGCGATGCACACCAGAAACATCAATACGAACGCGCCGCCGCCGTACATCCCGACCATGTAGGGGAATTTCCAGATACTACCCAGTCCCACGGCCGAACCGGTCGCGGCGAGTATGAATACCCAGCGGCTAGCCCAACTGCCGTGGACAGAAACCTTGTCTGTCGACATCGTTTATCACGCCCAAGCGTTAGAAATAGAGGCCGCATTGTCCGGCATTCACTCACCCTGCTCAAGCACGCAGCATCACCGTAGCCGACGGCCATTTATCTCCATATAATGCCGCCCCTATGGCTAAACAGAAGAAACACCCAACAGGGACCATCGCGCAGAACAAAAAAGCGCGACACGATTACTTCATCGAGCATAAGTTCGAGGCCGGTCTGGTCCTGGCCGGCTGGGAAGTAAAAAGTCTGCGGGCAAGCAAGCTGCAACTGGTCGACAGTTATGTGCTGCTCAAGGATGGCGAGGCGTGGCTGCTCGGCAGTCACATCACGCCTCTGATGACCGCCAGCACCCACGTCATCGCTGACCCGGTGCGCACTCGCAAATTGCTGCTCAATCGCCGCGAGCTTGAAAAACTCGCCGCCGCTGTGCAGCAAAAGGGTTACGCCTGCGTATGCCTGTCCTGGTACTGGAGCAAGCACATGGTCAAGTGTGAGATCGCTCTGGGTAAGGGCAAGAAGGAATACGACAAGCGTGACACCGAGCGTGAACGCGATGCAGGTCGTGAGTTGCAGCGTGCCGTGCGCAACAAGGGCAAGGAAGACTGAGTCTTTCTGCCTGAAAAGATCGCAGCCGGCGGCAATTCCTACAGGGAAATACATCTCCCACACGCAGGAACTGCCGCCGGTGCGATCTTTTGCTTTTAAAAAAGCTACTTCCCCTTACGCCGCTCCGCTCGCGCCATGCGCTGAACCTCTTGCCGCACCTCTTCCAGCACTTCCTGCACATACAGAATGTGTCGGCTGGAAACTTCCCGCGCCTGCTCCGCGCGCCCCTCAATAATCGCCAGATACAATTCCCGATGCTGAGTGATCAGCATGTCGCGGGTTTCCGTGCGCTGCTTGTACATGCCGCCAATATTAGTCACGACGTTGCGCTTGAGCAGATCGAACAGCCCGCGAATGGTGTGCAGCAACACGGCGTTGTGACTGGCCTCGGCAATCGCCAGGTGAAATTTCGCGTCCGCAGCGCCCTCCTCCGCACGACTGATTTCGTCGTGTCGCGAATAGCAGTCCTGCAGCTCATCGAACGCAGCGGTCAATCGTTCACGATCAACGTCGGTAGCACGTAATGCAGCGTAATAGGCACACGATGCCTCCAGAGTGTGGCGAAATTCCAGCAGATCGCGCTGCGCCTCAGGGTTGCTTTCAAGCAATTGCAACAGCGGATCGCTGAACGTTGAACCCAGACTCTCAACCACATAGTTGCCGCCGCCCTGGCGACTGACCAGCAGACCTTTGGCCGCCAGTTTCTGAATCGCCTCGCGCAGCGACGGGCGTGATACGCCAAATTGTTCGGCCAGCGTGCGCTCCGCCGGAAGCCGTTCACCGGACTTCAACGTGCCCTCGAGAATCATCCCCTCAAGTCGCTCGACAATATCGTCAGACAAACGGCGCTGACGTATCTGATCAAACCCCATAACTCATTTCTCCACGACCCCGGCCGCTCGCCGGGCTCTCTATTCTGGCCTATCGGCGCCTTGCCGACACCTATCAGACGACATTGGCCCGAACCGGATCAGATGCGATCTGCACCGCTTGTTCGACAAAAGTTTCAGGGCGACAAATTGACACACCGATATAAAGGCTTTTACCCTAGCCAACAGCGATTGTAAATTGGTCTTACCAATTATCCAAGAACGCTGACAGTGCCTGACCAACAACAATTAGGGGCCACCCCATATGCAAACCTGGCAACAGCTCTACAGCCCGCTCGGCAGTCTCGGCGTGTCCGCACTCGCGGCCGTCATTCCCATCGTTTTCTTTTTCCTCGCCTTGGCGGTATTCCGCCTCAAAGGTCATATAGCCGGCAGCATCACGCTCGCCCTGTCGATTGCCGTGGCGATCTTCGCGTTCCAGATGCCGGTCGACATGGCCTTCGCCGCTGCCGGGTATGGCTTCGCCTACGGTCTATGGCCGATTGCCTGGATCATTGTCGCGGCGGTATTCCTCTACAAACTGACCGTCAAAAGTGGTCAGTTCGAGGTTATTCGCAGCTCGGTGCTGTCGATCACTGACGACCAGCGCTTGCAGGTGCTGCTGATCGGTTTCTGCTTCGGTGCATTCCTCGAAGGGGCCGCCGGTTTCGGCGCGCCGGTGGCGATTACCGCCGCCCTCCTCGTCGGACTGGGTTTCAACCCGCTGTATGCCGCAGGTTTGTGCCTGATCGCCAACACAGCCCCCGTCGCGTTCGGCGCACTGGGGATTCCGATCATCGTGGCCGGCCAGGTCACGGGGATCGACGCATTCAAGATCGGCGCCATGGCCGGTCGCCAACTGCCATTGCTGTCGTTATTTGTACCGTTCTGGCTGGTGTTCATGATGGATGGCCTGCGCGGCGTCCGTGAGACCTGGCCAGCTGCGCTGGTTGCGGGCTTGAGCTTTGCCGTCACCCAGTACTTCACCTCCAACTTCATTGGCCCGGAACTGCCGGACATCACGTCGGCCCTGGTCAGCCTGATTTCCCTGACCTTGTTCCTGAAAGTCTGGCAGCCGAAACGCAGCGCCGACGCGCAAATCGCCGGCGCCACGTCGAGCGCAACCATCACCGCCAGCGTCGGCGGTTTCGGCCAGAAGCGCACCACCGTAGCTTCGCCCTACAGCCTGGGGGAAATATTCAAAGCCTGGTCGCCGTTCCTGATCCTCACCGTGCTGGTGACCATCTGGACCCTCAAGCCATTCAAGGCGATGTTCGCCGCCGGCGGCTCGATGTACAGCTGGGTATTCAACTTCGCAATTGCGCACCTCGATCAACTGGTGATCAAAACCGCACCGATCGTGGCAACGCCCACGGCGATTGCGGCGGTGTTCAAATTCGACCCGATTTCCGCGACCGGCACGGCGATCTTCTTCTCCGCACTGATCTCGATGCTGGTACTTAAGATCAACGTTAAAACTGGTCTTACCACTTTTAAAGAGACACTGTTCGAGCTGCGCTGGCCCATTCTGTCGATTGGCATGGTGTTGGCGTTTGCTTTCGTCACCAATTACTCCGGCATGTCTTCCACCATGGCGCTGGTATTGGCCGCGACCGGCGCTGCATTCCCGTTCTTCTCGCCGTTCCTCGGCTGGCTTGGTGTGTTCCTCACCGGCTCCGATACCTCGTCCAACGCCCTGTTCAGCTCGTTGCAGGCCACCACCGCCCACCAGATCGGTGTCAGCGATGTGTTGCTGGTAGCCGCAAACACCAGCGGCGGCGTGACCGGCAAGATGATCTCGCCACAATCGATCGCCGTGGCCTGCGCCGCGACGGGCCTGGTGGGCAAGGAGTCGGATCTGTTCCGCTTCACCCTCAAGCACAGCCTATTCTTTGCAACGATTGTCGGCCTGATCACTTTGGCTCAGGCCTACTGGTTCACTGGCATGCTGGTGCACTAAAACCAGCAAGAAGCCTACAAGCGACATGGAAATAACCGACGCCGGTTCGTGATTCCGGCGTCAGCAATTCACAACCCGGTCTGTAAGGCTGCTGAAAGCAACGCGCTCTATATTCAGCAGCCTCAGCGGACGGATAACCGGGATCACCCGGAGACACGCCTGATGAGCGAGCTTTTTTACAACGCGGTGCCGAACGCAACCCGCGTTGCACCGCCACTGCCCGAACCTCGGCAATACCCCAGCGAGAAACCCTCGCAGGTCTACCTGTTCGGGACGTGTGTAGTCGACCTCTTCTACCCGGAAGCCGGGATGGACGCGATCCATTTGCTGGAGCGCGAAGGGATCCGGGTCGAGTACCCGCAAGGGCAGAGCTGCTGCGGACAACCGGCCTACACCTCGGGTTACACCGAGCAGGCACGGACGGTGGCGCGCTCACAACTGGCGCTGTTTGCCGGGGATTATCCGGTGGTCGTGCCGTCGGGCTCCTGCGCCGGCATGCTGCGAGAACATTACGCCGACTTGTTCAAGGACGAGCCGGACACACTCAAACAGGTTCAGGCCCTCGCGGCCCGTACCTATGAGTTAGCGGAGTTTCTGCTGTTCGTCTGCAAGGTGCAGCTCAAGGACAGCGGCGCACCGGTGAAAGTCGCGCTGCACACCTCGTGCTCAGCGCGCCGCGAGATGAACACTCACCTGCATGGCCGAGAGTTGTTGGCGCAGTTGAGCAACGTGGAACGGGTCAATCACGACCACGAAAGCGAATGCTGTGGCTTCGGTGGGACATTCAGCGTCCGTATGCCAGACATTTCCGGCGCGATGGTGGCTGACAAGACCCGAGCGCTGAAGGAATCCGGCGCACACAAGGTGTTGAGTGCGGACTGCGGCTGTTTGATGAACATCAACGGTTCGCTGGAAAAACAGAAAGAAGCGCTGCGCGGCCAACACCTGGCGAGTTTCCTCTGGCAACGAACCGGGGGTGCGCAATGAGTACCTCGGCGATTATTCCTACGATCACCGTAGAAGAAGATTTCCGCACCCGGGCGCACAACGCCTTGGGTGATCCGCAGCTACGGAACAACTTCCGTACGGCGATGGATTCACTGATGACCAAACGGGCAGCGGCTTTCAGCGATGCCCACGAAAGAGAACACTTGCGTGCTCTGGGCAACTCGATCAGAGCCCGCGCGCTCTCCAAGTTGCCCGACCTGCTCGAGCAACTGGAACAAAACCTGACCCGCAACGGTGTGACAGTGCACTGGGCGGAAACGGTGGACGAAGCCAATGGCATCGTCTTGTCGATCATCCGCGCTCACGAGGCGCGGCAAGTGATCAAGGGCAAATCGATGGTCAGCGAAGAGATGGAGATGAACCATTTCCTCGAGGCTCAAGACATTGAATGTCTGGAGTCCGACATGGGGGAATACATCGTCCAGCTCGACCACGAGAAGCCTTCACACATCATTATGCCGGCGATCCACAAGAATGCCGGTCAGGTCGCGTCCTTGTTCCACGACAAACTTGGCGTGGAATACACCAAGGACGTTGACCAACTCATTCAGATCGGTCGCAGAGTCCTGCGGCAGAAATTCTTCGAAGCGGACATCGGTGTCTCCGGCGTCAACTTCGCCGTGGCCGAAACCGGCACCTTGCTGCTGGTGGAAAACGAAGGCAACGGGCGCATGACCACCACCGTGCCCCCCGTCCACATCGCCGTCACCGGTATCGAAAAAGTCGTGGAAAACCTGCGCGACGTGGTCCCGCTGCTATCGCTGCTGACCCGCTCGGCGCTGGGCATTCCAATCACCACTTACGTCAACATGATCTCCGGTCCACGCAAGGAACATGAACTCGACGGCCCGCAGGACGTGCATCTGGTGTTGCTCGACAACGGTCGCAGCCAAGCCTTCGCCGACAGTGAACTGCGCCAGACCTTGAACTGCATCCGCTGCGGCGCGTGCATGAACCATTGCCCGGTCTACACCCGGGTCGGCGGTCACACCTATGGTGAGGTGTATCCGGGGCCAATCGGCAAAATCATCACCCCGCACATGGTCGGTCTGGCGAAGGTTCCAGACCACCCGAGCGCCTCGTCGTTGTGCGGCGCGTGCGGCGAAGTGTGCCCGGTAAAAATTCCTATCCCGGCATTGCTGCGTCGCCTACGCGAAGAGAACGTCAAAGCCCCCGACAGCCCTCATCAAGTGATGCGCGGTCAGGGCAGCAAGTACTCGCGCAAGGAACGTTTCATCTGGAACGCCTGGGCGAAACTCAACAGCTCGCCGACCCTGTATCGGTTATTCGGTTTCTTCGCCACGCGCCTGCGCGCCCTGGCGCCGAGCAATGTCGGCCCATGGACGCAGAACCACAGTGCACCGAAACCCGCCGCCCGCTCATTGCATGACATGGCCCGCGAGCATCTGGCCAAACAGGGAGATCGCTGATGAGTGCCAAGCAAAATATCCTCGGCAAACTGCGCAAAAGTCTGACCGGCACCACGCCGATTGCTGACGACTTCGACGTCGATCTGGTGACTCAGCCTTACACCTACAGCGCCGAACAACGCATCCCGCAACTGCGCAAGCTGATGGAAGCGGTGCACACCGAAATCCATCTGACCTCAGACGCAGAGTGGCCGGCACTGCTCCAGCAATTGCTGCGCGACCGTCAATTGCCCAGCCTGTTGATCGCACCGACGACAGCGCACGGGCAACGAGTCACACAGCACTGGGCGAACAATCCTGACCTGCCAACGCTGAAATCCTACAACCGGCCGATGGAAGAATGGAAAGCCGAGTTGTTCAACGACACCCCGGCCAGCCTCACCGGCACCCTCGGCGCCATTGCGGCAACAGGTAGCCTGATTCTCTGGCCGACCCGCGAAGAACCGCGCCTGATGAGCCTGGTGCCGCCGGTGCATTTCGCTCTGCTCAAGGCCAGCGAAATCCGCGACAACTTCTATCAGGTGCAGCAAGAATTTGAATGGGCTCAGGGCATGCCGACCAACGCGCTGCTGGTGTCCGGCCCATCGAAAACCGCTGACATCGAACAAGTGCTGGCCTATGGCGCCCACGGCCCGAAAGACCTGGTGGTATTGATTCTGGAGGACCGATGAGTCTACCGGCGGCTTTCCTGCGCGATGCGCAGCAACTGATTCCGGCTGATCGACGCTTTGACGATCCGCTATCGACCCTGGCTTTTGGCACCGACGCGAGTTTCTATCGGCTGATCCCCAAACTGGTGATCCGCGTCGAGTCCGAAGACGAAGTGGTGACCCTGCTGAAACTGGCCCAACGCGACCGTGTCCCGGTCACGTTCCGCGCCGCCGGCACCAGCCTGTCGGGGCAGGCGATCAGCGATTCGGTTTTGATCGTGCTTGGGGATAACTGGAACGCTCGCGAAATTCGTGGCCAGGGCACGCAAATCCGTCTGCAACCGGGCGTGATCGGTGCCCAGGCCAACGCCTGGCTGGCGCCATTCGGACGCAAGATCGGCCCCGATCCCGCCTCGATCAATGCCTGCAAAATTGGCGGTATCGTGGCCAACAATGCCAGCGGCATGTGCTGCGGCACCGCGCAAAACACCTATCACACGCTGGCCGGCCTGCGCCTTGTTCTGGCCGACGGCACGCGCCTTGATACTGAAGATGCCCACAGTGTGGCGGCGTTTCGCGCGAGCCACGGCGATCTGCTCGAACGTTTGGCGACGCTCGGTCGCGAGACTCGCGCCAATGCCGAACTGGCCGCGAGAATCCGCCACAAATATCGTCTGAAAAATACCACTGGCCTGTCGCTCAACGCCTTGGTGGACTTCGATGAGCCTGTGGATATCCTGAGCCACTTGCTGGTCGGTTCCGAAGGCACTCTCGGCTTTATCAGCGCGGTGACTTACGACACCGTTATCGATCATCCGAACAAGGCCTCGGCGCTGATCGTGTTCCCGGATGTGGAAACCTGCTGCAACGCGGTCACCGTACTGAAAAGCCAACCGGTGTCGGCGGTGGAACTGCTGGATCGGCGCAGCCTGCGTTCGGTGCAGAGCAAACCGGGCATGCCTGCTTTCGTACAGCAACTGTCGAACAATGCCTGTGCGTTATTGATCGAATCCCGCGCGGCTTCTTCCTCATTACTGCAGGAACAACTGGCGCAGATCATGGCGTCACTCAGTGGTTTCCCGGTGGAGAAACAGGTCGATTTCACTGAAGACCCGGTCGAGAACGCCCGCCTCTGGGCAATCCGCAAAGACACCTTCCCCGCCGTCGGCGCCGTGCGCAAAACCGGTACCACGGTGATCATCGAAGACGTGACATTCCCGGTCGAGCAACTGGCAATCGGTGTGAACCGCTTGATCGAACTGTTCGACAAACATGCCTACGACGAAGCGATCCTTTTCGGACACGCACTGGAAGGCAATCTGCACTTCGTTTTCACCCAAGGCTTCAACAGCGCGGAAGAAGTCGCACGCTACCAAGCGTTCATGGACGACGTCGCGCAATTGGTGGCCGTGGAGTTCGGCGGCTCGCTCAAGGCCGAACACGGCACCGGGCGCAACATGGCGCCGTTCGTTGAGCTGGAATGGGGCAGCGACGCGTATCAACTGATGTGGCTGCTCAAACGCCTGCTCGACCCCAACGGCATCCTCAACCCGGATGTGGTGCTCAGCGAAGACCCGCAGATCCACCTCAAACACCTGAAACCGCTGCCGGCGGCCGACGAGATTGTGGACAAGTGCATTGAGTGCGGCTTCTGCGAACCGGTCTGCCCGTCGAAAGGCCTGACCCTCAGCCCACGCCAGCGCATCGTGATCTGGCGCGACATTCAGGCGAAAAAACGTGCCGGCATCGACACCACCGAACTGGAAGAAGCCTACGAATACCAAGGCATCGAGACCTGCGCCGCGACGGGTTTGTGTGCGCAACGATGCCCTGTAGGCATCAACACCGGCGAACTGGTGAAAAAGCTTCGCGGTCGACACGCAACGCATCAGAAAACTGCCGACTGGATCGAAGGAAATTTCGCCAAGACCCTGCAAGGGGCACGCTTCACCCTGCACGTAGCCAACGGCGCGCGAATGCTGCTCGGTGCGCCGCGTCTGACCAAGCTTTCGGCAACGCTGACGCGCCTGTCCAAGGGCCAAGTGCCTCTGTGGACGAGCGCGATGCCGCAACCGGAGAAAGCCATCCGTTTCAGCCCGAGCGTGTCGGACGAACGCCCACGCGTGGTGTATCTGGCGGCGTGTGTGTCGAGGGTCATGGGCCCGGCGGCGGGCGATAAAGAGCAGATGTCGCTGTACGACAAAACCCGTGGCTTGCTGGAAAAGGCCGGTTACCAGGTCGTCTTCCCGGACAATCAGGACAACCTCTGCTGCGGTCAGCCCTTCGCTTCAAAGGGCTATGCGGAGCAGGCCGAACACAAGCGGCAAGAACTCATCAGCGCCTTGCTCCACGCCAGTCGCGGCGGGCTTGATCCGATCTATTGCGATACCAGTCCGTGTACGTTGCGACTGGTGCAGGACGTCGCCGATGTGCGTCTGGATCTGTACGACCCGGTGCGTTTCATCCGTACGCACCTGCTTGATCGGCTGGACTTCACGCCTCAGGACGCACCGATTGCAGTGCATGTGACGTGCAGCACTCAGCACCTGGGCGAAAGCCAGGCGCTGATCGATCTGGCGCGCAAGTGCAGCAAAACCGTGGTGATTCCGGAGGGTATTCATTGCTGTGGCTTTGCCGGCGACAAGGGCTTCACCACACCGGAACTGAACAGCCACTCGCTGCGCACACTCAAGGACGCAGTGCAGCATTGCAGTGAAGGGATTTCCACCAGCCGCACGTGCGAAATCGGCCTGATGCAGCATGGCGGGATCGACTATCACGGCTTGGTTTATCTGGTCGATCGAGTCACACGAGCCAAATCTGCCTGATCCATTTGTATTGAAAAGGGGCTATTTCGCCCCTTTTCAAGGCGAGCAGAGAGGTGTTTCGGCTTTTTCATACCGAACGTAAAAAAAAACGAATTCCTCTGCGCAGCCGCAGTCGATTAATCAAGCCCTAAACGAACGTGGCTTGTTCCGACCTCGGCAGAGCCGCCAGATCGTCCGGCAGCACCGAGACCAACTGTTCAAGGAGATACCCATGAAACGCACTGCTTTTGCTGGTTTGTTTATTTCCGCCGCACTGCTGGCCTCCCCCGTGTTTGCTGCGGACAACGATCTGTGCACCTCAAAACTGCAAGAACTCAAAGACAAGGTCACGTCCCTCCCGGCCACGTCGGAAAACACCACCATGGACATCAAGCGCATGCAGGGCGACGCGGAGATGGCGCAAAAAGCGGGTGATGACAAGAAATGCATCGCCTCGGCCACGCAAGCGCTGCAACGCGTAGACAATCTGGCCAACGAACCCGCCAACTAATGACAGCGTGGCCAACCTTCGGGTTGGCCTTCCCCTGTCGTTTGGCGTACACTGCGCAGGCTTGTTGCTCATCAAGATGTACAGAGCAATGAGTTCGGGGCCGTTTAGGATTCGACGCCGGTTGCGAAACTTTAGGTGCATGCCGAGTTGGTAACAGAACTCGTAAATCCACTGTTGCAACTTCTTATAGTTGCCAATGACGAAACCTACGGGGAATACGCTCTCGCTGCGTAAGCAGCCTTAGCCTTCCCTTCTGGTACCTTCGGGTCCAGCAATCATCAGGGGATGTCTGTAAACCCAAAATGATTGTCATATAGAACAGAATCGCCGTGCAGTACGTTGTGGACGAAGCGGCTAAAACTTACACAACTCGCCCAAAGCACCCTGCCCGTCGGGTCGCTGAGGGTTAACTTAATAGACACGGCTACGCATGTAGTACCGACAGCGGAGTACTGGCGGACGGGGGTTCAAATCCCCCCGGCTCCACCAACTCTCAACGACAAAGCCCGCCCCGTGCGGGCTTTGTCGTATCTGGGCATCTGATTCAAGCCAGTTTTTACGGTTTCCCAGCAACGCTTGCGCGGTGTTCTGCCGATCACACCTCAGCACCGTTTCAATAGCTCATCACCGACTCACTAGTGCAGCTTAGGTGCCAGGTTGGACGGGTATGCGGCGCCGGATCTATGCTTCGGGGCACAGAGGCAATTACCCGAAGGACGCTCATGAATATCTGGCTCGGCGCCGTACTGGCGGCCCTCGTTTCACTGACTGCCCACGCTGCCACCACCGACAGCGCGCCTAGGATCCAGCAGGTCGTCTACAAAAGCGGCCATGGCAGCGTGCAGTTCAAACAATCGATCAAGGGCTACAAGACGGCGCAGTACAGGCTCAATGCCAAGGCCGGGCAGCTCCTGACGGTGGACTTCAAGCCCTCCAACACCTCCGCCTACTTCAACATCACCGCCAAAGGCGCCGATTACGCGCTGTTCAACGGCTCGATGATGGGCAATCACTTTCTCGGCTCGTTACCCGCCGATGGCGAATACACGGTGCAGGTCTATCTCATGCGCAATGCCGCTCGGCGCAATGAAGCGGCCGACTACAACCTCTCGCTGATTCTCGCCAACGGCGACGCTGTGGATAACCACGCGCCCTTTGACCAGAACCTGGCGTTGCAGGGCATCCACTTTCATGTGCAGGCGACTACTGTCGACGGCAAACCCACGTTGCGCATCGAACCCAAGGGGCTGGAAATCGATAACTCGGCGATGACCCGACCGCTTAACGGCGAGATCGTCCGTGCCGAAGTCGCCGACCTCAATAACGACGGCTCACCTGAGATCTACGTTTTTACGCGCGCCTCCGGTCGTGGCATGCCGGGAGAATTGATTGCCTACTCGGCCAACCATAAAAAATCCCTGAGCGATATTTACCTGCCGCCAGTCAGCGACAATCCGAATACCGCCGAGGGGTATCAGGGAGAGGATTCATTTTCTGTGGTGGAGAACTGGCTGGTACGGCGGTTTCCGCTCTACGACAGCGCCGACGCCAACGCGGGCCGGACAGGAAAAATGCGCCAGGTTCAGTACACGTTGGACGCTGGCGAGGCGGGCTGGATTTTACGGGAAGATAAAGTTACCGAGCGCTGACAGGCATACGGGAAGGTTCTTACACGCAACCTCGCTTCCTACATTTCGCATCCTAGGAAATTTCCCTCAATACGCGTCGACTTTCATGAACTGGTGAACAGGTTTTCAGGGGATTACCCTCCACGATTGCTGCCATCCAGCGGACGGTTTGACAGCCGCAACCGCAGAGATTGTTCATTCCACGGAGCTACGTCATGAAAAAAATCACCCGACTTACGCTTGTTGGACCGGTATCTGCCGAGGCGCAAACAGCCGGCCTGAAACCGCAACCCAACGCCACCAGCTCGAACCGATGCAATCCCCGCCGCACCATCCCCCTCAAGCAGATGCTCAGCGTACGTGACGACGTCGACACGACAACCCTGCTGGCGCATGCCAGTGACCTCCTTGAGTCCCTTGCGGTCATCAGCGCCAACTTTGCTGATGAGTTCGACGGTTCCCAGCGCCATGTTGCGGTGGCTATAAAGCAACTGAGTGCATTGGCCGAAATCGTGATCTGTCGGGTGCGGGACAATCTTGATCCCCATCGATCGTGCGCCACCCCCGACCCTGAAGTTCGCCACTGACGGGCAAAACCTGCACCGGCCTCGTTGTCGACCTGTGTTTTATCGACCGGTGGAACGACATCGAGACAGCGCCTCGAGATGAATTTTTCTTCACTGCTGCCGCTGCGCCAAACCGGTACAGTCCACTCGCTCATTCAAGAAACTACGGTTCGCCCGCACTCTCCCGCGGGCTTTTTTTTGCCTGGCGTTTACGCTCCCTTTGCCACCATCGCTTGCCGTACTCCAGGTTATTGCGCGAACCTGCCAGCAGACTTCTCGCCAACCGGAGCTCCCGATGTCGCTGCTGACCTTGCCCTGCCAACGCCTGACGCTGGCCATCCTTGCCCCGGATCAGGCGGCATTGGAAAGTGATTTCTACCAGCGCAATCAACGCCATCTCGCGGCGTGGTCGCCGATCCGGACCACCGATTACTTCTCCACCGAACAGATTCGCCGCCGCCTCGACATTCAGGCCAGCGCGTTTGAAGCGGGACTGGCGATGCATTTCGCCCTGCTGACACCCGATGACCAGCAGATGATCGGTGCCTGCAATTTCAGCGGGATTATTCGCGGTGCGTTTCAGGCGTGTTATCTGGGTTATCACATCGACGAAGCGCATCAGGGCCAGGGCTTGATGCAGGAAGCGCTGGAGGCGGCCATCGCTTACATGTTCGAGACGCAGAACCTGCACCGGATCATGGCCAACTACATTCCTGGCAACGATCGCAGTGCACGCTTGCTGGAGCGACTGGGGTTTGAGCGTGAAGGCTACGCCAAGGCGTACCTGAACATTGCCGGACGCTGGCAGGATCATGTGCTGACGGCGTTGGTCAATCCGGCCTTCGAAGCGCCGGATCAGCGCTGGTCACGACGCCTGGCGTGAAATAAACGCTGACGTTCACAATTTGTTAAGCATTGGCGACGTATGCTCAGGTTTCCCGCCCCTTCCGGTTGCCTGAAACCCATGTCGCGTGCCGCCACTTCGCTGTTTCTGCTTGCCGCCCTGCTGTTTTTCTTCGCGCTGGGTAACCATCAATTGCAAGGCTCCACCGAGGCTCGCGTCGCGGGGATCGCCATGGAGATGCACCTGGACAATGACTGGGTAACCCCACGTCTGTTCGGCGAACCGTTTCTGGAAAAACCGCCCCTGAGTTTGTGGCTGGACGCTGGCGCCATGCGCGTGTTCGGTGTTTCGCCGTGGGCGGTGCGATTGGCGTCAGCGGTTGCCGGGTTGCTCAGCGTGATGTTGCTGTACGGCATGTTGCGTCGCTTCGAACGGCCAAAAATGGTCGCCTGGACAGCAGGAATTCTCCTGGCAACCATGGCCAGTTACTGGAGCAACGTGCGCGGCGTTGGCGAAGATGCCCTGCTCGCGCTCGGCGTGACCACGGCGTTGCTGGCGTTTTTCCAGGGGCAACGCGCATCGAGCGTAGGCAATGCGTTGCTGTTTATCGTCGGGATTGCCATCGCCACATTGAGTAAAGGCGTGCTCGGGCTGGCGATGCCGGGGGTAGTGATTTTCGCTTATCTGCTGGCCGACAACCTGATGGACAAGCGCTTGAAGGTCGGCGACTGGCTAAGGCCCGGGTTGCTCACGGTAATCGGGCTGATTCCGCTGCTGATCTGGCTGGCCGTACTCTATCAGCACAGCGGCGTGCAAGCGCTCAAGGAAGTGCTGCTGACCAACAGTGTCGGACGCTTCAGCGGATCGTTCGTCGAGGCCGGGCACTACGAACCGTTCTATTACTACCTGGCCAAACTGCCCGAAGCCTTCCTGCCGTGGAACATTCTGGTGTACCTGGGGCTGTGGCATGTGCGTAAAGAGCTGAAGGCCAATCGTTACCTGCTGTTTTTCAGCCTGTGGATCATCGTGCAATTCATCATGCTGAGCCTGGCATCGAGCAAGCGCACGGTGTACCTGATGTCGATGACACCGGCTGCTGCGGTGATTGCTGCGGAATACGCAGGCGTGCTGTTTGAGCGATTGAAACGGCACGAAACTGCCACCGGGTTCGTCGGAAAAATCGCCCGTCATCGTCAGACACTGGCAATGAGCATCCTCACGCTGGTGATCGTCAGTTACCTGGGCGCAGCGCAATGGGCGCTGCCCCACGCTGATAAAAAACTCTCTTTCCTGCCGCTGACCGCACACATTCAGACGCTGCAGGCCGAAGGGCATCAGATCGCCCTGTTTCAGGCCAATGAACGTCTGGGTGGCGCTACCGTGTTCTACACCCAACGCGTGCTCAAGGGGTTGGATACCGATGCACAGTTGAGAGACTTCCTCGCCGCCTCTTCCTCCCACGTCGCCATAATGGCGGCAGACCGCGAACCCGCTGCGCCGTTGAAAGTGCTCAAGACGTTGATGGTTGCAAAGCAGGCGTACTACTTCGTCGGGTATTGAACTAGCGGGAGTACAAACAAGAAACCCGCCAGTAAAAGGCGGGTTTTCTGTAGCGATCGCAAAAACTCAGACAGACGCTTCTGGCTGCGTGCTGAAGGCCTGAGACTGCTTGTCCAGCACCGGCAACGCCAGCCGTGCCCACCCATAAAACGCCAGCGCCGTCAGCAAACACGCCAACCACACGAAGATTCCAGCCCAGAACGTGTGGGACATGTAGTGCCAGCCCTGCAGAACCCGCGTCGTGCCGTAGACGAAACCGAGCAACAATGAACCCCACAGCAAGGCACTGGAAAAACGCCACTGATAGCGACGCGCTACGAAATACAACGCCAGCATGGTGAAACCACCGGACGCATGACCGCCCGGCCAGCAACGCCCACTACCCGCTTCATGGAACAGCTGGAAATTGCTGTACCACTCGATATGGGCCATTTTTCCGCCATACAACGTCGTCTCGATCGGGCAGTAAACACTGGTGTGCGACTTGAGGAAATGGATCACGCCCGTACACACCGCGAACGCCACCACCACAAACAGAAAGTCCCGACGGTGATCAGCGGTGAATCGCAGCACGGGAGCGACTTTGCTGCGCTCCAGAAACGCGCCAAGTCGAGGACGCTTCTGTGCATTGACCAACGGCCAGACCACCGACAGCAGCGCACCGATCAGGGCGATTTCCGCCGTCCAGTTGGGAATGATCCGCGCCCATTTGTGCGTGAGCTTTTCAAAGAAGTGGATTTTGTCGAGCGGGAAGGTCTGGGTCAGTGGATCGAACAACAGATTGCTGAAGGCGATGTCGATTTTGGTCATGTCGAACATCAGGAACACCAGCGCCGCGCAGGCAAGCGGAATGCCGAAGTTATAAACGTAGAAGCGGGATTTCATCGGGTATTCACCGTGCGCCAGTCGGAAGCCTCAATAAAGCCGAGCATTTTCGGAGCCGCCGGGCTGGCAGCGGAAACAAACAGTGAAGCGCCGTAACCCAAGTTGGATGTCGGCACTTTCAGATCTTTTTCCAATTGCCCCATGCACTCGCTGTGGGTCACCAGAATCAGGTTACGACCGGGGATCTTGTGGGAAAGCGCGTCCTGCAACATGTGCCCCTTGCAGTTCATCAACCAGTCTTCGCCACTGGCGGCCCGATTGAACATGTAACCGGCCGTCTGCACGGTGCGCAGCGACGGGCTGTTGTAGATGTCGGCGTTGTTCAGGCCCAGTTGTTCGAACTGTGCACCGACACTGACGGCGGCACTGCGCGAACGGTCGGTGATGCCGTCATGGCCGATCAGGCACGGCGCACTGGAGTGATCGCAGCGCTCGACGTGGCGCACCAGCACGATCATGTCGCCCTTGGCCCACCCCGCCGCCAACGCCTTCGCACCGGCCACGTTGCCGTGGGCCAGATCCGGCACCGACGCCGGTGCCAGCAACCAAAGGGTCAGTGGAATCACCAACACCGAGGCCGCCAATACTACCCAAGTGTTTCGAAAACGCGCCAAACCGCTCAGATCAATCGAGCGCTTGGCGCCGAACAGACTCAGTCTCAGTTCCACAAAAACCGCCTCGCCAGCCAGCATCACTTGTCATTCGATGCGGCGAAGCTACAGACGCCCGTGTGGGCAGCCAGTGAAACCCATGTGAAAAAAGTCTTGGGATCGGCTTGTTACAAATTCTGTCGGACAAAATCCTTTCAGCTCTCGGATTTACGGCCGATACACACCTGCTACACCCTTGCTGGCTCAAAAAAACAACAATCTTCCAGCCTAACCGACGATCAAGAAACCCAACGTTTCTGGAGGAATTGTGATGAATAGCTGGTTCGGTAACATCAGCGTGAACCTGAAATTGGGATTGGGCTTCGGCCTTGTCCTGGCACTGACCTGCGTACTGGCCCTGACCGGCTGGACCAGCCTGGGCAGCCTGATTGACCGCAGTAACTGGATGAGCGACATCACCCAGCTCAACGCCGGCCTGACCAAACTGCGCGTGGTGCGCCTGCAATACATGCTGACCAACGGCGACGAGACCGCCGCGCAGAATGTGCAGACCACCCTCGACGGTTTCGCCGCACAACAGCAACAACTGCTCAACAGCTTCAAAAGCCCGGAAAACGTCAAACTGCTCAAGGAGCAGGCCGCGACCATCGCCGAGTACCAGACGTCGCTCAACAAGATGCGCAACGCCTACCGCACCGGTAACACCGCGCGCGAGACCATGGGCGCGAACGCCCAGACCGCTTACAGCCTGATTGAAGCGATCAGCACCCGCGTCCACCAGATGGCGATGAGCGAACAGCGTTTCGACCAGTTCCAGGCCATCACTGGCGCCAAGGAAGCGTTCATCCTCGCGCGCTACGAAGTGCGCGGCTACACCGCCACCACCAATGCCGAAACCGAGCAGAAAGCCATCGGCCAACTCGACGCGGCCATCGCCAGCCTCAAGCCACTGAATGTGCATTTCGGCGATACCCAGCAAGATGCCCTGCGTCAGCTGGAAACGGCGCTGATCAACTATCGCAGCGCGCTGATGGCCTACAAGTCCGCCAACAGCGAAGCCGTGCAGGCACGCAAGGAAATGACCGATCAGGGCAGCACTATCGTGAACCTGAGCGAGCAGTTGTATCAGATCCAGCTTGATCGCCGCGACGCCGAAAGCGCCCAGGCCCGCACCCTGCAACTGATCAGCACCCTGCTGGCTCTGCTGGTGGGCATCATTGCCGCCGTGATCATCACCCGTCAGATCACCCGCCCGCTGCAAGACACCCTTGCCGTGGTCGAGCGCATCGCCAGCGGCGACCTGACCCAGAACGTCACCGTCACCCGCCGCGATGAACTCGGTGTGCTGCAACAAGGCATCGCGCGCATGGGCGTGACCCTGCGCGACTTGATCAGCGGTATCCGTGACGGCGTCACCCAGATCGCCAGCGCCGCCGAAGAACTCTCGGCCGTGACCGAACAGACCAGCGCCGGTGTCAACAGCCAGAAAGTGGAGACCGATCAGGTCGCCACCGCCATGCACGAGATGACCGCCACTGTGCAGGAAGTCGCGCGCAACGCCGAAGAAGCCTCACAAGCGGCCGCCGCTGCTGACGGCGAAGCCCGTGAAGGCGACAAGGTTGTGAATGAAGCCATCGCCCAGATCGAGCGTCTGGCCAGCGAAGTGGCGCGCTCCACCGAGGCCATGAGCGTGCTGCAACAGGAAAGCGACAAGATCGGCAGCGTCATGGACGTGATCAAAGCCGTGGCCGAACAGACCAACCTGCTGGCGCTCAACGCTGCCATCGAAGCGGCACGCGCCGGTGAAGCCGGTCGCGGTTTTGCCGTGGTGGCCGACGAAGTCCGTGGTTTGGCTCAGCGCACACAGAAATCCACCGAAGAAATCGAAGGCTTGGTCGCCGGCCTGCAGAACGGCACACAGCAAGTGTCCACCGTAATGAACAACAGCCGCGCGCTGACCGACAGCAGTGTTGCCCTGACCCGCAAGGCCGGCTCGTCCCTGGAAAACATCACCCGCACGGTGTCGAACATCCAGTCGATGAACCAGCAGATCGCCGCCGCTGCCGAGCAGCAAAGCGCCGTGGCCGAAGAGATCAGCCGTAGCATCATCAACGTGCGCGACGTGTCCGAACAGACCGCCGCCGCGAGTGATGAGACCGCCGCCTCCAGCGTTGAACTGGCGCGCTTGGGTGGTCAGTTGCAGCAGATGGTCAGCCACTTCCGCGTCTGATTGACCAACTGAGGAAGAAGCCCGCAACCCCATCAAATCGATGTGATAGCGGGCTTTTTTGTGGGCGCTGTTGAACAGCAACAGAAGCCGTCAGCTCACCCACGGATCAATGATTTCAACACCACTTGACTCAAAATCCTTCACGTTACGAGTGGCAATCGATGCGCCATGTGCGCGGCAGATCGCGGCTATTTGCGCGTCAGCCATCGACACCGCGCGGCCCTTTGCTTCGCAATCAGCAACCAATGTTGCGCACTCAATGGCGGCATGAGCATCGAACGGCAAAATGCGCCCGGCAAAGTCCTCTTCGAACATGGCCATGGCATGCGCCTCAAGTTTTTGTTTGCGCTTGCCAGAGGGCAAGCGCGCGATGCCGTGAAGTATTTCGGCCACGGTGACAGCGCTGATTGCCAGATCCATCGCCGGCTGCGCATCCACCCAGGCAAGCACCCGGGTTGCAGGCTCGAGGCGCATAAACTCTGAAAGCACGTTGGTATCGAGCACTATCATTCAGAAAAATCCACGCCGGTGGCTTTATCTGAACGCGCGGGTAGATCCAGCTCCACGGCCCCCACATCGCTGAACCTGTTGCGAATCCGACTGCCAAGCCCACCCGCGCGATCAACCGTCGCCAAGGCTCTGCCCAGAATCAGGCGTGCCTCTTCTTCCATGGAATGTCCGTTATGCGCCGCAGTAATGCGCAACTGCTCCTTGAGCTTCTCATCAAGGTTTCGGATTGTGATGCTGGCCATGACGCCTCCTGCAATCAATGAAATCATTGATTGCAGGCTAACACATCCCGCCTTGCTGAGATTTGGCAATCTTCCCAGTGGCAATTACACCCTCAGCGCATTCCACGTCTGCAATTTACTTCAGCCATGCTTTCAAACTACCTTTCAGGGCATTCATTCGCTCATGCAGGCTTTGATCATGCCATCGCTCGGCTTCACCTCCGTTCCGCCCCTGCTCAAATACCTGCGCCATGCCGAGCGACTGGGCATGGCCATTGAGCCGGCATTGACAGCGGCCGGGTTGCAGGCGCAGCAGTTGAGCGACAACAGCCTGCGCCTGCCGGGTGAGGCGCATGAAAAACTGCTCGATTATTTCTGCGAACACTCGGGCGATCCGTTGTTTGGGCTCAACGCGGCAACGTTCGTGCTACCCAACTCGTGGAGCGTGCTGGGTTACATCACCATGAACTGTGCGACGCTGGGCGATGCCATGAGCCGCATCATGCCGTTCGAGAAACTGGTCGGCGACATGGGTGTGAGCCGCACCGAAGTGCAGGACGGCCATGTGCACCTGATCTGGACTTGCCGCTATCAGCGCCCGCAGATTCGCCGGCATCTGGTGGAAAACGTGCTCGGTTCGTGGCTGCACTATGCGCGCTGGATTGCTGATACGCCGATGTCGCCCGCCGCTGTCTGGCTGGAACATTCGCGCCCTGCCGAGACCACGTTGGCGCAGTACGAAGCGTTTTTCGGTTGCCCGGTTTTGTTCGATCAGGCTTATTCAGCGTTGATCGTGCCGTTGGCGTATCTGCAATTGCCGTTGCGCCAGGCCGATGCGCAATTGCTGCGCACGCTGGAAGAACATGCGATGGGGTTGATGGCGACGCTGGAGGATGCGTCGCTGGCGCTACGCGTGAAAACCATCCTGCGCCAATTGCTCAAGCAAGGTCTGCCGCGCAAGGAGCAAGTGGCCGAGCAGTTGGCCGTGTCGGCGCGTACGCTGCAACGTCAACTGCAACAGGCCGGCACCTCGTATCAGCAGATTCTCGATGACCTGCGTCAGGAACTGGCTGAGCATTACTTGCTCAACAGCAACCTGCCGATTCAGGACATTGCGCAGTATTTGGGTTTTACCGAACCGCGTTCGTTTCACCGCACGTTCAAGCGTCGACGGGGGATGCCGCCGGGGGAGTTTCGGCAGATGCATCGGGGCTGACTGTGCGGGCCTCTTCGCGAGCAAGCCCGCTCCCACAGGGGCTCTATGTCGTACACAAAATCTGTGTCCACTGACGATCCAGTGTGGGAGCGGGCTTGCTCGCGAAGGCGTCAGTCGCAGCACCGAAATCCGACAGGCAAATCCTTGATCTCTGTAGTGCAATAAACCCTTCGCAGCGCACCTGTTTAAAGACATCCGGTGTTACGTCCGACAGCCTACAAATCCTTGCGCCGCTGCCTACGCCTGCGCCAGAATCCGCCGGCTTGTGCGCCCCGGAGCCCATCGGTAACTTGAGTCCGTCACTGATTTCCAGTGATCGGGTTTAGTAGCCCGTGGTAATTCTGCTGGTCGTACATTCATCACAGGTGCTCCCGTACCTGAGCTTGATGGTGGCTGTACGTAGGGCGCTTCGGCGCGCCGGCTTAAGCTGAGTTCCCCGGTCTACTAACCTGCGTACAGCTGCCTCCCTTTCGTTTAGTAGCAAAAGGGTTGACGCTCAATGAAGGGAACACAGCTCATGTTCAAAGTAACGCCCAACCCGCCGGTCACCGACACGGTCTCCCCCTACGAATCGCCCGATTCAAAGAAATTCCACGAAGCCGCCGAGCGCGCCCTCGACCATTACCTCAAACCCGCCGACCAAATCATGGCCGCGCCGTACAAACCCAACGCGCTGTACATGGCGCACCCCGAGGCCGACACCGAATCCCTGCTGGCCGATGCCAGTGAAACCCTCGGTTCGGCCACGGTCATGATCAACAACCATGTGGCGCTGGTTGAAGGCACGCACCGCAAGACACTGCAAGGTATTGCTCAAGTGGTGATGCTGGCCGAATTGGCCGTCAATCGCGTGTTGGACACGTTAGTGCCGACTGAGTAACGAAAAAGCCCGCAGTCAAACCCTCACGGTTTGGCTGCGGGCTTTTCTGTGCAGCTTAAAACGGTTTCAAACACTGATCGCGTTGGTAAACACCAGCCGATTGCCAAACGGGTCGGCAATGGTCATGTCCTGACTGCCCCACGGCATGGCCTGGATCTGAGGGTGCGAGAATTTGTAATCCCTGGCCAGCAGTTGCTGCTGAAACGCCTCCAGCTCATCCGTTTCAATCCGCAGCGCCGAACCCGGCGTCGCATCACCATGATGCTCGGACAGATGCAGCACGCACTCCCCCCGCGACACTTGCAGATACAACGGGAAATTCGCTTCGAAACGATGCTGCCAGTCGATCTTGAAACCGAGAAAGTCGACGTAGAACTCTATGGCTTTGGCTTCATCGAAAATACGCAGGATCGGAGTGGTTTTGCCGAAGCTCATGGGGGGCTCCCTGACTGATTGGCCCAAAAGTGTAGCGGGGCTGAATGTCAGCACTTCGGCTTGTGGATGGCTTTCTTTAGTCGCAATGTGCCACTGCTGTGACGCACTGCGCGAAACGTCAACGAAAGCCGTCACGCAAATCGCCCTCGCGGGCAAGAAAGCGCCCTGCCCTTCGCCCATTCGCCTGCCCATCGCCATAACTCAAAACACCGTTGATCCACACCCCGTCAATGCCTTGCGCCGGCCGTTGCGGGTCGGTGAAATCCGCCACGTCACGCACCGTTGCCGGATCGAACAACACCAGATCGGCCCAGTAACCTTGCCGAATCTCGCCCCTGCCCTTCAAGCCGAACCGGGCCGCCGACAGACCGGTCATTTTGTGCACCGCTGTGTGTAAGGGAAACAACCCGACGTCACGACTGAAATGTCCCAACACCCGTGGGAAAGCGCCCCACAAACGCGGATGCGGGAACGGGTCTTCCGGCAGTCCGTCAGACCCCACCATCGACAACGGATGCGCGAGGATTCTTCGTACATCGGCCTCGTCCATGCCGTAGTACACCGCCCCCGCCGGTTGCAGGCGTTTGGCGGCGTCGAGCAGCGGCACGTTCCATTGCGCGGCGATGTCGATCAGGTCGCGGCCGCTGACCTCCGGATGCGGCGTCGACCAGGTGATGGTGATGCGGTGGGCGTCGGTGACCTGTTTGAGATCCAGCGTCGATGAACTCGCCGCATACGGATAACAATCGCAGCCGACCGGGTGAGTGTTTGCCGCGTCTTCAAGAGCGGCCAACAACTGCGGACTGCGCCCCCAGTTACCGACACCGGCGCACTTGAGGTGGGAAATGATCACCGGCGAGCGGGCATGACGACCGATTTGAAACGCCTCGTCCATCGCCTCCAGCACTGGGGCGAATTCGCTGCGCAGGTGGGTGGTGTAAACGGCGCCGAATGCCGTGAGTTCTTCGCTCAGTTGCATCACTTCATCGGTGCAGGCGTTGTAGGCGCTGGCGTACGCCAGGCCTGTGGATAAACCCAGCGCACCGGCCTCGAGACTTTCGCGCAACTGCTCGCGCATGGCGCTGATTTCGTCAGCCGTTGCGGTGCGGAACAAGTCATCAAGATGATTGCTGCGCAGCGCTGTGTGGCCGATCAGTGCGGCGACATTGAGCGTGGTGTTGGCCGCTTCGACCGCTGCGCGATAGTCGCGAAAACGTGGATAAACGAACGCCGCTGCCGTGCCGAGCAGGTTCATCGGATCGGGTGGATTGCCTTTCAACGTCACCGGCGAGGCGCTGATCCCGCAGTTACCGACAATCACCGTAGTCACGCCTTGGCTGAGCTTGGGCAGCATTTCTGGCTGGCGGATGACCACGGTGTCGTCGTGGGTGTGCACGTCGATAAACCCCGGTGCCAGCACGCGGCCGGCAGCGTCGACTTGTTCGTTCGCGGTGGCGTCGTGCAAGTCGCCGATCTGCTCGATGCGACCATTGACAATCGCCACGTCGGCACTGTAACCGGGGCGGTTGCTGCCATCGATGATCAGGGCGTTACGAATCAACGTGTCGTACAGCATGTCAGTCTCCCAGCGGCAGGTGATCATCGCCGCCACGGTATTCGTCGAGGGCGAGTTTGATCCGCCGCAGACGTTCTTGATTGTCTTGAGGATTGGCCAGCGCCAACTCGGTGGCAAGCACGTCGATGGCCAGCAACATGCCGTAGCGCGCTGCCGTCGGTTTGTAGATGAACGAGGTTTCCGCGCTTTGCAGCGGCAGAACGAGGTCGGCCCGTTCGGCCAGCGGCGAATCGGCGCGGGTGATGGCCAGAATGCGTGCGCCGTAGTTGCGCGCCAGTTCGACGGTTTCCAGTAGTTCCGGGGTAATTCCGGTCAATGAGCAGACGATGACGACTTGCTCGGCGCTCAGGCTGGCGGCGGTCAAACGCATCATCACTGCGTCATGACACACCGCAATCGGATAGCCGAGGCGCACCAGGCGCACCTGCAATTCATCGCTGCACAGGGTCGAGCAGCCGCCCATGCCGAACGCGTGAATCATGCGTGCCTGGCTGAGCATTTTCACCGCGTCGGCAAATCGCGATTCGTCGAAGGCCGCCAGATGCTGGCGCAGCGTGGTTTCGATATCGCCAACAATCTGCCCGTAGAACGCCGACTGCTCAGGCGTGCCGGCCGGGTCGAGAAAACGGCTGCCAACGCCGCTGGCCTGGGCCAGTTGCAGGCGCAGATCACGCAAATCGCGACAGCCGACCGTGCGCGCAAACCGCGACAGTGTGGCGGTGCTGACGTCGGCCCGTTGCGCCAGCTCTTCGAGGCTGGCGGAGGCGGCAAAGCCGACGTCGTCGAGCATCAGCCGGGCAATGCGCCCTTCACCGGCGCTGAAGGAATCCTGACGGGCGCGGATCTGGTAGAGGATGTCCATGACGGCGGGCTCCGGTTACAGCACGTAAGAAAGGCCGACGGTCAGACCGAAAGCAACCAGCGAGATCAAGGTCTCAAGCACGGTCCAGGTCTTGAACGTCTGCGCGACCGTCATGTTGAAGTATTCCTTGATCAACCAGAAGCCACCGTCGTTGACGTGGGAAAAGATCACCGACCCGGCACCGGTCGCCAGCACCAACAGTTCAGGGTGTGGATAACCCAGACCGATGGCGACTGGCGCAACCACGCCCGAAGCGGTGGTCATCGCCACCGTGGCCGATCCTGTTGCCACGCGCATCAACGCCGCAAACAGCCAGCCCATCATCAGCGGCGACAGATGAAATTCGTGAGCGAGGCCAACGATCTGATCGGTCACACCGGCATCGACCAGAATCCGGTTCAAGCCACCGCCCGCACCGACCAGCAAGGTGATACTGGCCGTCGGCGCCAAACATTCATTGGTGAACTTGAGGATCGATTCGCGGTTGAAACCCTGGGCGATGCCCAACGTCCAGAAACTCAGCAAGGTCGCCAGCAGCAGCGCAATCACCGAGTTGCCGATGAACAACAAGAACTGATTGAAGCCGCTGCCCGGTGTGGAAATCAGGTTGGCCCAACCGCCGATCAGCATCAGCACCACGGGCAACAGGATGGTCGCCAGGGTAATGCCGAACCCTGGCAGGTTGTCGCGCGGTTCGCGGTCGAGGAATTGTTTTTCCAGCGGGTTATTCGCCGGTAATTGAATGCGCGGCACGATGAATTTGGCGTAGAGCGGCCCTGCGATGATTGCCGTCGGTATGCCGATCGCAATCGCATACAGCAGCGTCTGCCCGACCGACGCTTGATAGGCCTGCACCGCCAGCATCGCTGCCGGGTGCGGCGGTACCAGCGCGTGCACAACCGACAGACCGGCGACCATTGGCAGGCCGACCATCAAAATCGACACACCGACGCGCCGCGCCACGGTGAACGCAATTGGCACCAGCAAGACAAAACCGACCTCAAAGAACAGCGGTAAGCCGACCAGAAACGCGATGCACACCATGGCCCAGTGCGCGTTCTTTTCACCAAATTTGTCGATCAACGTGCGCGCCATCTGCTCGGCGCCGCCGGACTCGGCCATCATTTTGCCGAGCATCGTCCCCAACGCCACCACCAGCGCAATATGCCCCAGCGTCTTGCCCACCCCGGCCTCATACGCGCCCACCACGCCGGACGGCGGCATACCCGCGACCAGCGCCAGGCCGATGGAAATCAGGGTGATGACAATGAACGGGTTGAGCCGGTAACGGGCGATCAGCACGATCAGAGCAATGATGGCGACGGCGGCGTAGACCAGCAGCCAATAGCCGAAGGAAGGCGTCATGCGGTACTCCTCGAAAGGGTCACGTTCGAATGGGTTGTGAAACTCATAAATCATTTCGAGATCGAGTTTTCAAACGCCATGAAAGTTATTTTCGTGGAGAGGTAAGACCTGTCGCGGATGAACAGGCCGTGTCGCGATTATTGAAAATCGCGGGGTGGGATTTACATCGTTACGGGGTTAACACAAAACCCTGTGGGAGTGGGCTTGCTCACGAAGGCGGTGTGTCAGGCGACAGCAACGGTGGGGGCCGGGCTTGCTTGTCGCGCACCTCATTCAGCCTTTGAAATCGGCGCTGGCGTAGGCGGCGAGTTTGCTCTGGATGAAGTCGAGGAAGCACTGAATGCGCAGCGCCAGTTGCGAGTTACGGTAATACACGGCGTTGATCGGCTGGCGATAACCGCTGTTGAACTCGGCCAGCACCACGTTCAGGCGCCCGGCGCGAATGTCATCGATGGTCATGAAGTGCGACAGGCACGCGATGCCCTGCCCTTCCAGCGCCAGTTGCCGCACGGTCTCGCCACTGGAGGCGCTGATCGCCGGGGTGATCGGCCAGCGGTCGCCGTGCACATACCGCAACGGCCACTGATTGAGGCCCTCGTTCTGAGTAAATCCGAGCAAGGTGTGTTCGCTCAGATCGGCCACTTGCAGCGGCGTGCCGTGCTTTTCGAGATAGGCGGGACTGGCGACGATCAACAGCGGACTGCATCCGAGCGAACGCGCATGCAGCGTCGAGTCGGCCAGGGTGCCGATGCGGATGGCGATGTCGGTGCTCTGTTCCAGCAGGTCAATGATCAGGTCATTGCTGTTGAGTTCGAGCTGGATGTCGGGGTAGAGCCGGCGGAATTCGTCGATGTACGGTACGACGGCGTGGAGCATGAACGGCGACGCGGCGTTGATCCGCAGGCGTCCGGACGGCGTTTGCTGGCGAGAGGACAGACGTTCTTCGAGCGCGTCCATCTGATCGAGAATCAGCTTGGCGTGCTCGAAGAAATACTTGCCCTCTTCGGTCAGGTCCATGCGCCGCGTGGTGCGGTTGATCAGCGTGGTGTCGAGCTTGGCTTCCAGCCGCGACAGGGTGCGGCTGACCGCCGACGGCGTTTGCCCGACCTGCTCGGCGGCGGCGGAAATCGAGCCGCATTCGATCACGCAGACGAAAATCTGCAACTCATCGGATCTGGCTTTCACGGGTGTCCTCGGATCGATTGGCCTGCACCGCAGGTTCAGGCCTTCGATAGTAGCCGAGCATCAAGCCTTGAGGCCAAACACCTCGGTCAAATGCTGCTCATAACGCGCCACATCGCTTTCGATGTTCGGGCGTTTCATCACGTCAACGCAGAGGAAGGTCGGCAGGCCGGTCATGCCCAAAAACTCGTTGGCCTTGTGGAACGGGAAGTACACCGCGTCCACGCCTTTGGCTTCAAAGAAGTCGTTCGGATCATCGAAGGCTTGCTGTGGCGCGTTCCAGGTCAGCGACAACATGTATTGCTTGCCCTGAATCAGCCCACCGCTGCCGTACTTCTGCGACGCGTCGGAACGGGTGCGGCCATCACTGGCGTACAGGCTGCCGTGGCCTTCGGTGAAGACTTCGTCGAGGTACTTTTTCACCGTCCACGGCGCGCCCATCCACCAACCCGGCATCTGATAAATGATCACGTCGGCCCAAAGGAATTTGGCCACTTCTGCGGCAACGTCGTAACCCTCGTCGATGAAGGTGGTTTTGACATCCATACCGCCACGATCCAGCACGCTCAGCGCCGTTTCATGCAGGGTGGTGTTGTAGCGACCGTCGGAGTGGGCGAATTTTTTACCGCCATTGAGCAACAGAACTTTTTTCATGAGAAAGCCTCGGCGCAGCCATTGGGCTGGATGGAGAAGGAAAATTGAATGGCGGCAGATTAACCATCCCTCTTGCGCGGAATAAGCCGGGGTGGCGCAAAATACATTTGAGTAAAACGCACGAATCGATATCTGATTGTTGCCGTAGCATTCACAGCCATCTGAATTGGAGGAGTCGTTTCTGATGAGTGAACGCCGGGGTTTCATCCTGCACGCCAAGACCCGCCCAGAGAAAGCCGAGGCTTTCGAAACGCTGTTTCGCGCCTACGTCGAGCCAAGCCGCGCTGAGCCGGGCTGCATCGAATACCACATGCTGCGCGACATAGAAGATCCGACGCTGTTCATCTTTTACGAGGTCTGGGAGTCCCAGGCGCATCTCGATGTGCATTCGACGCTGCCGCACATGAAGACGTTTTACGCCGAGCGCATGGACTATCTGGAGCGCGATTTCGATATCCGTCTGATCGACATGCTCAGCGAAGCATCGGCTAACCGCTGATCAGCAAGTGGGCGCGGCGCCGCTTGATGGTGCGCGCCCGGGAGTTCAGCGCCCGGCCCAATTACGCCAACGCCTTGCTGCGCGCCTTGACTCTCCCCTAAGGGGCAGACTTCATCCTTGGCTTTTTCATCAGCAAGGACGATGACGATGGGCAAACGTATTCTGTTGATTCTCGGGCATCCTTCGGCGAACAGCTTGTGCGCCGCACTCGCCGAAAGTTATGCACAATCGGCACTCGATGCCGGACACGAAGTTCGCCAGTTGCGACTTGGTGAAATGAACTTCGATCCGGTGTTACGCCAGGGCTATCAACAGATTCAAGCGCTGGAAGATGACTTGAGTGCGGCACAGTCCGACATCCTCTGGGCCGAGCATCTGACGCTGGTTTACCCGATCTGGTGGGGCGGCATACCGGCGCTGCTCAAAGGTTTTTTTGATCGGGTGTTGTTGCCGGGTTTCGCCTTCAAATACCGCAAAGGCAAAGCGTTCCCCGACAAATTGCTGAAAGGCCGCACCGCGGATTTGCTGGTGACCATGGACACGCCGCCCTGGTATTACCGCTGGGTCTATCGCATGCCCGCCTCGCATGAAGTACGCAAGAGCACCCTAGCGTTCTGCGGAATAAAACCACTGCGCACGCTCACGTTCGGCCCGGTGCTGGGCTCAAGCGCTCAGCAGCGACAGGCGTGGTTGCTACAGGCGCAGGCTATCGTCAGTCGTTGAGTCTGGCGATAATCACTGAGGCAAAGCCAAGGTAAAAAGGACTGTTCATGTACATCAGCGAAGCCGCTCAACGCGCCAGCTCCACGGTCAAAACCATCCGCCATTACGAGGCTATTGGATTGCTGCCCCCACCTCGACGACAGGGCAAATATCGCGTCTACGACCAGCAAAGCGTCGAACTGCTGGGTTTTATAAAGTGTGCGAAGGAGATGGGCTTCAAACTTATGGAGCTGCAGAAAATTTTCGCAGGCCATCACGGTGAGTCGATGCCTTGGGCTTTGGCACAGCAGGCCATCGAAGACAAAAAACGCGAGATCAGCGACCAGATCGCCAAACTTTCTCGACAGCACGCGCAGTTGGTGGCATTTGACGCGAACCTGCAACAGGCCCGAGAGCAATGCCCGCTGGAAAATCTGTAAGTGTTGGCGCGTTTCTGAGCAGCTCGATGTCGAGCACAGACAACTGAGCGGCGAGCCGGCGCTATAGGGTGCGACTTCATTCCTCATGTCCACCGCCCGGAGTCCTCATGACCGCGACCGCCCCTATCACCGTTCTGCGCGACACCCACCCGCTGCCGGTACTCGACGCCTGCAAATGGGAAAAACTCGAAGGCGACCCGCACACCGTCAACCTCAATGCTTACACCAGCGAAGACGGCAGCAAGATCATGGGCACCTGGATCTGCACGCCGGGCAAGTGGCGCGTTGAATACGTGAAGTGGGAGTACTGCCATTTTCAGGAAGGCTACTGCGTGATCACCCCGGACGGCATGGCGCCGATTCATCTGCGCGCCGGCGATATTTTCGTGGTTGAACCGGGCATGAAAGGCACTTGGGAAGTGGTCGAGACCGTGCGCAAATATTTCGTGTTCGCCTGATGAAAAAAAACCGGGAAATCACCCGACGTGATTTCCCGGCAACACTGACTGCACGTTGATTGCCCCTACATCGGCGGCGATTGCTATTGCGGTTTGCGATAGCTGTTGATGATCGCCGAGAAGTCTTTCCCGCCGTCCCCCCGCTGGCTCATCGCTTGATACAACTGCTGCGCCACCGCGCCGAGCACCACCGGTTGGTGTGCCTGACGCGCCGCTTCAGTCGCCAGCCCCAGATCCTTGAGCATCAGTTCGGCACCGAAGCCGCCGGTATAACCGCGCGAGGCCGGTGCCGTTTCGACGATGCCAGGCCACGGGTTATACATTTCCGAACTCCAGCAGCGACCAGTCGAACTGTTGATGATCCCGGCCAGCACCGAGGTGTCGATCCCCAGTGCATCGCCCAATGCCATGGCTTCACTGACGCCAACCATCGAGATCGCCAGCAGCAGGTTGTTGCAGATCTTGGCGATCTGCCCGGTGCCGACTTCACCGCAATGCACGATGTTGCGGCCCATCTGCGCCAGCACCGGTTGCAAAGTCGCGAACAGCTCCGGCGTTGCACCGACCATGAAAGTCAACGTCCCGGCGGTGGCGCCGCCCGTGCCGCCGGAAACCGGTGCGTCCGCCATGGCCACACCTTGCTTGGCAGCGGCCGCCGCCACATCGCGAGCGGTCTGCGGATCGATGGTGCTGCAATCCACTGCCGGCACGCCTTTGCCGATACCGGCCAACACGCCGTCCTCTCCCAACCAGACACTGCGCACATGCACTGCCGCCGGGAGCATGGTGATCACCAGTTCTGCATCTTCAGCGGCTTCGCGCGCCGAGGCACGAATGGTGCCGCCCAGTTGTTCCAGTTCTGCCAGCACGGTTTTGTTCAGATCGACCAGACTCAGTGAATGGCCGGCCTTGATCAGGTTGCGCGCCATCGGTGCGCCCATGTTGCCCAGACCGATAAATGCGATTTTCATGGCTCGTTCCTCAGCGCAGGTTGATGGTGGTGTTCACGCCGTCATTGACGCTGTCGTCATCGAACCAGCGCGCCGTGACCGTTTTGGTCTGCGTGTAGAACTGCACCACTTGCTTGCCATACGGGCCGAGGTCGCCGAGTTTCGAACCACGGGAACCGGTGAAGCTGAAGAACGGCACCGGCACCGGAATCGGGATGTTGATGCCGACCTGACCGACGTCGATTTCCGTCTGGAACTTGCGCGCCGCCGCACCACTCTGGGTGAACAGGCCCGTGCCGTTGCCGAACGGGTTGGCGTTGACCAGCGCGATGGCCTGGTCGAGGGTATCGACTTCCAGCACCACCAGCACCGGGCCGAAGATTTCCTGGGTGTAGATCTGCATGTCGGTGGTCACCCCGGAGAACAGGGTCGGGCCGACGAAGTTGCCTTGCTCGTAACCCGGCACGCTGATGTCGCGACCGTCCAGCTCAAGCTTGGCGCCCTCCTTGATGCCGCTTTCGATCAGGTCGAGGATCCGCGCCTTGGCTTTCTTCGAGATCACCGGGCCGACATCGGTGCCCGGCTCGCTGCCGGCGTTGACCTTGAGCTTCTGCGCCAAGGCTTTGAGATCCGGCAGCCATTGTTTGGCCGCACCCACCAGCACGACCACCGAAGTCGCCATGCAACGTTGCCCGGCTGCGCCAAAACCGGCACCGACCAGTGCATTGAGGGCCTGCTCGCGATTCGCATCGGGCAACACCACGGCGTGGTTCTTCGCGCCCATCATCGACTGCACGCGTTTGCCATGTTTGCCGGCCAAGTCGTAAACGTGAGTGCCAACAGCGGTCGAACCGACGAAGGACACGGCTTTGATGTCTTTGTGCGTGCACAGGCCATCAACCACGTCTTTACCGCCATGCACCACGTTGAGCACGCCCGCCGGGACACCGGCCTCAATCGCCAATTCCACCAGCAGCAGGGTCGACAGCGGATCCTGCTCCGAAGGCTTGAGCACGAAGGTGTTGCCGCAGGCGATGGCCATCGGGAACATCCACAACGGAATCATCGCCGGAAAGTTGAACGGCGTGATGCCGGCGCAAACGCCGATCGGCTGACGCAGGGTGTAAGTATCAACGCCACCGGCAACGTTCTCGGCGAATTCGCCCATTTGCAGCGTACCGATTGAGCAAGCGTGCTCGACCACTTCCAGGCCACGGAAAATATCGCCCTCGGCGTCGGCAATGGTTTTGCCCTGCTCGGCGCTCAGCACCACGGCAATGCGCTTGGAATGCTCGCGGATCAGCGCTTGCAGCTTGAGCATGATGCGCATACGCGCGCCGATCGGGGTCAGCTTCCAGGTCTGGAAGGCGCGTTGCGCGGCGCTGACAGCGGCGTCGACTTCAGCGGCGGTGGCGAACGGAACTTTGGCCAGCACTTGCTGGGTCGCCGGATTGACGATGTCGTGCCATTCGGTGGACTGCGACTCGACCCACTCGCCGTCAATCAGCAGCTTGACCTTCTGCAGCGTGGTGTCGTTGGGCGTAAGCGATGCGTTCATGCTGGTCTCCAGAACTTGTTCTTATCGTAGGAGCCAAGGCGAAGGGTTCGCCTTGAGATGAGGCGTGTGTCACGAATTGGTTGTCGGACGGTTTTTGGAGTATAGATGTGCAAACTTCTAATAAGAACGCACATATAAGCCCGTCCATCATGCAAAAAAACATCACCTCACTAGGTTCACTGAACTGGGACGACCTCAAGTTTTTCCTCGAAGTCGCCCGCACCCGCAAGGCCAGCACCGCCGCCAAACGGCTCGCCGTCGACTACACCACGGTGTCGCGGCGGATCAGTTCGCTGGAGGCGGCGCTCGGTACGCTGCTGTTCGAAAAGTCACGCACCAGCGGCTTTGTCCTGACCACCGAAGGCCAGCGTTTGCTCGGTTATGCCGAGTCGATTGAAAGCACATTGCACATGGCCTGCGAGCAGGTGTCAGGCTCCGGCGTGGCGCTGTCCGGGCATGTGCGGATGGGCTGCACCGAAGGGTTTGGCAGCTTTTTCATCACGCCGCAGTTGAGCCACTTCGTCGACGCCTACCCGGCGATCTCGGTGGACATCCTGCCCCTGCCGCACTTCATCAGCCTGTCCAAACGCGAAGCCGACATTGTCATTGCCCTGGAACGCCCGGAACACGGGCCATACGTGTGCTGCAAACTCTGCGACTACCGCTTGCAGTTGTACGCAACACAGGACTATCTGGACCAACACCCCCCTATCCGCCGCTCGGCCGATCTGAGCAAGCATCAATTCATCAGTTATGTGGATGATCTGGCGTTCAGCTCGGAGCTGTTGTACCTGGCGAACGTGCTGCCAGGCGCAAGCGCAAACCTGCGCAGCACCAGCGTGATCGCGCAATACGTCGCAGCGCAGCAGGGGCGCTCACTGGCAATTCTGCCGTGCTTCCTCGCCGCACAGGACCCGCGCCTGCTGCCAGTGTTGCCGGAGGAAATCGACATCACCCGACAGTTCTGGATGTACTGCCGTGAGGACTTGCGCAAGTTGAAGCGGATCACCCTGTTGTGGGATTACATCCGTGAGGTGACCGAGCGTAATCAGGCGCTGTTGATGGGGCAGACTCGGGAGATGCGGTTTGCTGACTGACAGGCTTTCAAGGAATCAGGTGACCGGATCGTAGCGAGGTCAGCACGCCCTTTTCAACCGTTTTGTAACAGGGGTTGGTACACGACTTGTAACTTTGAAAGCGCATCGAAGCCCATATCTTGATTGTTCGAATTTAACGCTGTCATGGCGGCTGCATTGTCGAAGATTGCGATGAAAGCGCTACGGCAAACTGCCACCATTCAAAGTCCTTTCCCAACCATTTATCCTCCGCACCTCCAGCAATTGACATGGAACATAGGGAACTTTCAGCACGGCTTTTGGGATTTGTCCTACAGCCATTGCATGAGCTTCCCGCAACGTCGATGCTGCCCAGCTACAGGCTGGAACTCCCCAAGGACGAAAGGAAGCGGCATGTCTGGCTATGTACCCAACCCGCCAAAGGGCTACCGCTACAGCGGTGTTGAGCCTGTCGATATCCATGCCCAGCGTTGGGCGGAATACAAAGACCTATCACCAAAACCAGAAGACAAGCCCGACACAATGGGCTGTGTGTTTGCCAAGAGCTGCAACCTCCCTGATGGTGTGATCGACCACAAGAACCCATCCGGGTTTGTGCCTGTTGAGAAACTGGCCGACTACGGACTGTGGGCTGTGCTTGGAACCGGGGCAGCGATTACCGCCCAAGGCACCCCACTCCAACTGGTGGGCGGGTCTGCTACTGGCAGTGCAATTGCTAAACGTCTTGGCGGGTCGCTATCACTGGGCCTGCTGAAAGGATCAGGTGTTGTTGCTGCTGGCTTTGTAACAGGTACGGTTGGGATGCTGATCCCGAACACCAGCATTTCACCTGATAGCGCCTTCTACAACAACGATCAATACGCAACGCTTGAAACTGGCCGCACCCGTGTACGCGTCAACGTGAAGACTTTGCCGGATGGCTCCGTTAACGCCTACGGCTTCTACACGGGCGGTAAAACGGACTGGGAGAATGTCCCTGTCATCAAGGGCGATAAAGTCGGTGAGACATATGTTGCTGACATCGGCAACGGGATTGGGCTCACTTGGACGCCAGCGGTAAACCCAGATGGCGTACTGGGCATTCCTGCACTGGAAGGTGCTCCGCAATTGCCACCAGTGTGGGTTTATCCGCCGACCGAACAGGCCAATAAGATATTGGTCAATCCGGTGCATCCACCAGACTACCAAGATGCAATCATCACATTTCCTAACGCCGATATTCAGCCGATTTACATTTCGCTGAGCGTATCAGGTGACCATAGCTATCACCCGGCCCCCGCTGACGGGCTGGCAGCATTTCCCGACGCAGTAAGCACGAGAAGCAAAAGCTCTGTTCAAGGCGGTGGCAAAAAACGCGCTCGCTGGAAGGACAGTAAGGGCCGAATTTACGAATGGGACAGCCAGCACGGAGCAGTTGAAATGTACGACAAGCAGGGCAAGCACTTGGGGGAGTTCGACGCGGAAACAGGCGAGCAAACCAAGGCAGCAAAACCCGGAAGAACCACCCCTAAATAGAGAGAAAAAACCATGCATTTATGGATCAGCGGTTTTTTGGACGAAGATAACGAAGACGACTCGTTGAAGTACTCTTTAACAGTTCTGCCTGAATTTGAAAAAGCGGTAATGGGTATTCTCGGATGGCAAAGTCTTGCGGCTGAATGTGATGGCGAGCTTCTACTAACGCCTGAGCAAGTCCGGCAAATTTCAACTGCAATGAATGAGCAATTGCCAACTGAATTAGATCTTTTTATTGGTGTACGAGGCTGAAAATTTTCGATTGCCAGTCCTCTCGTGCGAACAGGCAAGCAAGAACCAAAGGCACGCTATAGGGATAGAGCGGGGAAAGCGTGGATCATTCGAGCTGCACCATGCAGACGAAGTAGCCAAGGGTGGGAAAGTCTACGATGTCGATAAGCTGGAAAACCGCCACTTCGGAGAGGAGCTTCCCATGATCAGCGGGGGTCTGCGTAAACGGTGGAAAACTAGGGATGGCAGTATTCTCGAGTGGGATAGCCAGCATGGTGCTGTTGAGATGTACAACAAACGCGGCAAGCACCTCGGGGAGTTTGATCCAGAGACTGGACAGCAAACTAAAGACGCAAATAAGACTCGCGAAGTCGAACCGTGAAATACACCGTTGAAGCTTTTGACAAAGAAACCGAATTTTTAGCTTTTGAGATCGACCTTCCGAACGGGTGTGATGTTCAGTTAGGGATGGTCTGAAGTAGCCCTGTATTTCCGGCCAACTTCAACCTCATCCAATTTTGAAAGCGGTAGACCGATCAAAAACGATCAGATTGCCC